>DASZYN010000190.1:0-13672 GCA_035545435.1 Acidobacteriaceae bacterium
CTGTACATCCTCGACGAGCCCACCACCGGCCTCCATCCTTCCGACGTGGAGCGCCTTCTGGCCCAGCTTAACCGCCTCGTCGACAGCGGTAACACCGTGATCACCGTCGAGCACGATCTCGACATCATCGTGGCCGGTGACTGGGTGATCGACATCGGCCCGGGGGCCGGCGAAGAGGGCGGACGCATCGTTGCCAGCGGTCCCCCGCAAAAAGTTGCTGACTCCGGAACCAGCCGCACCGCGCCGTATCTTCGCGCCCTTGCTGCCGCGTGACCTTCGCGGCCATTTAATCTCGGTGCGGAGGAATTCTGCGTGATCACCATCGAGCTTGCAAAGGAGAAGCGCACCGAGGCCATCGCCTCGCTGAAGAAATACTTCGAGGACGAAATCCGCGAGCCCCTAGGCGACCTGCGCGCCGGCCTCCTGCTCGATTTCTTTCTCGAAGAAATCGGTCCCGCCCTCTACAACCGCGCCATCGCCGATGCGCAAGCCCGCCTCGCCGCCCGCGTCGCCGACCTCGACGGCGAGCTTTATGCCGACGAGTTTCAATACTGGGTCAGGCAAGCCAAAAAGAAGAAGAGGACCTAGCCGGCCCGATCTCGCTTCCGGTTTCCTCCTTACTTCTCCGCGGTAGCCAGCACCATCGCCGACCGCGCCGATTGCGCTTCGTAGTAGTGAACGAAACGCTGCGGCTCTGATGCCTTGTAGGGCGCAAGGTTATGCGCCCAGCGGTAGCCCACCGGCTGATACCACAGCTCGGCCTTCACGTGGAACGGCCCCGTCGCTCCGTGGGTATCGATCACGTACCGGATCATGCTGCTGCCGCCTATGAAGTTTGGATCGTCGAGCGCCTTCCCCCTGACCGCGATGTCCGGCTCGGCCGTGCGCTTGTCGAATCCGTTCGGGAGCAGGCGATTGTCCTTGAGGTATCCGACGGCTGACAGCAGCCCCGTCGTGACCTGGCCCTGAGAGTCCTCGAGAATTGGCTCGAAGATCTCCACCTGCTCGGGACTCGTGATCTGAGCGAAATGCGGCTCGTAGCGGTGAGGATCCTGATCGTTGACGTTGCCCTCGATGGAGCCGTCGGCGTGGAGCGCGCCGGATTCGAAGATCTTCCGTCCGCCCGCGCCGGTCACTACCACGTGCAGCCATGCGCGGCGCGATGGATACGCGGTGGGCAGCTTGTGTCCGGTGAGGTTTTGTACCCGCACCGCGACCGACAAGCGGCCGTCGTGCAGTTCCTCGTTCTCCAGCGTTACCTGGGCTGCCTGGGTCCGGAGAAACTCCTCGGTGCGAGCTCGAGCCGCCTGAAGTTCCTGGGGTAGCGCCTCCACGTGCAGATCGCTGTGGTTGTCGTGCAGTATTTGCTCCAGCAGAAAATTGCCGCCGACGAAGACATGCCGGTGCAGGCCTTCGCGGAGCGGACCGAAGACCGCAGTGACGGGCATCGGCTCGCGCACGGCGGGCATGTGGCAGTCCTGGCAGGTCTGCACGTCTTTGTAGTCGCTGTGGAGCCACTCCACGTAGGGCATCTGCTCCGGTAGCGAGCCGATCTCTTTGCCGCCCGGCCCGAGCGCCTGCGTCTTCAGGGTGTGGCAGCTGCCGCACAGCGCTGCGTCGCGAATATGCGCCGCCAGCGTGGGCACCATGCCATTGGTTGACGACTGCATGACGCGCTGATGGCCGTGGTCCACATCGAACGGCCCGTACTCCGGCCTGTTGTGCGCGTCGGCCGTGCTCGCAAACACCACGTTTCCGTTGAATGACTCAGGCGTCCCGAGCCGCGCCTTCTCGATCTGGTGGCAGATCGAGCAGGAGACGCCATCGGCGGCGGGGCCGTCTTTACTCGTGACGTCGTTCAGTGGCAGATGCGAGAACACCTGTGCCTGCTGTCCTTCCGCCTGCGCAGTGAAGTGCGCCAGCGGCATGTGACAGGTGGAGCACTCGTTTTGGATCGCCGCAGTGGACTCGGGATGGTCGATGGACTCGCGCCGCACGCTGCCCTGCCAGTAGGGATCGCGCGACGCGTTCGCCATGACGCTCGCGCGCCAGTCGAAGCCGATCGATACATCCTCGCCCGAGGGCGTCTTGAGGCCGTTATGGCACGCGACGCAACGATCCGACGTACGGAAGTCGCTCTGGAAGGCTTTGTCGGTGCGATGGACCTGCGCCACCAGCGGCGCAGCCAACAGCAGCAGGGAAGAGGCCAACATCGACAGCGCCCGCGTCATTTCCAACCCTCCCACAACTTGCCGTCGCCCCAGTCCCAGAGGATGTAGAAGCTGACCTGTCCGTGACGATCCGCCGTATCGGTGAATGGCGCGCGATAGCCAAGATCGGCGCGGATATGCTGCCGCTTGCTGATCGTGACCTGCATCTCGGGCAGCACATCCCAGTCGGTCTTCGCGCCGTCGACGAGGTCGCGGTTCGCGACGAATTCCACCATCGGGCTCCACAGGCGGCCCAGGCGGTGATCGCCGGCGATGCTTTGCCCGATGGCCGTTGAATAGAAGAGCGTCTGCGGCGACTTCTTTGGATCGACCGGCAGTTCTGCGCCCATCTGGAACTGAATCCAGGTATTTGTTTTGAAGAGCTGATCGGCGGAGAGGAACGGCTCAAAGGTCGTCGAGCCGGCGCCAAAACCGCGCTTGCTGTCTCCGCTGGGCGGCAGAAGGCTGCCCTGCACGGCCACAATCGAACCGGTGTGGAGGCTCGACCACAGCACGCGCTTCAATCCGAACGTGATGTCGCCGATGCCGTGTTCCCACTTGTGATCCTGGTCCTGGTCGAACTGCGGCAGATCGATCTCGATTTGGTTCTTCACGCCGAAACGCTGTTCGTGGATGTAGTGCGTCTCGAAGCCGGGTGCGCCGCCGGCATTTGCCGAGGTCGAGACAACGAACTCATCTTCCGGGTAGGCCTTCTCGGTCACGAGAGCCCGCGGTAGGTTCAGCTCGCCTCGCGGCCAATGCGGATTCGTGCACATTGTGCGCAGATAGGCGATGACGTCGTCGATGTCTGAATCGGAGAGCAACTCGCCAAACGCCGGCATGATGGTTGAAAACCCGCGCCCGGGTCCGCCGTGCACGACGATCGCCTTCCACGTGATGTCCGGTTCCGCCGTGGTCTGATCGCAGCGTGTGAAATTGGGAAAGGTGTCCGGCCGCACAAACTCTGTGCTGGTCTGCGGTGCGCCGCTGCCCCGGTCGCCGTGACAGGCGATGCATCCGGAGCGGTAGACGGTCTCGCCGTGCGCGGCATCCGGAGGCCGGGTGTGCTTCAGCGTCTGCGCGGTCAGGACCGCCGTGCAGGTTAACGTGACCAGGACAGTGGCGATTCGCCCTGCACACGCCAACAGCAGCATGCTCTTTGGTCTCGATTTGCAAAAGGGCCGCTTACCGCTCAAGGCAAGAATCGTGATCCTTTCTTCATAGGGTGCGTAGATCGTGGTGCTCCAACGCTATCTTAGGGCGCGTGCCTTACAACCATGTCAGAAAAGATCAGCGATGCCGCTCGCATGTGCAACTCTCCGGAAACAGCGGCTTGCCCAGGACCGGCGACCGTGCATGCGATCGGGCGGCGGGCTGCAAGCCGCGCCCCGGCAGTGGCGATGCTCGGCGATTCGGTGTGATACGGCTCACCGCACCACCGGATGGATGTTCGTACAGTTAGATTGAAAAATTACCGCCTTGCGGCGGTTTCGTCGTGGTTCGACTCCATGCTTGTGCGCAATCTCCTGCATGAAATCCGGTATGCCGTCCGTCAGCTGCTGCACAACCTGGGCTTTACACTCCTTGCTGTCTTTACGCTGGCTCTCGCCATCGGGGCCAGCACGACGATCTTCAGCTGGATCAGCGCTACCTTGCTGAACCCTGTTCCTGGCGCACCCGACACCAGCCGCATGGTCACGATCGCGCGGGGTCCGCGCAACGAGCACCCCACGCCGCCGTTCTCGTACCCCGATTACGCCGACCTCCGCGACCACACCCAGGCGTTTTCCGGCCTGCTCGCGTACCACGACGACTACATGGCGATCACCGGCGTGGGCAAGCCGCAGCGCATCTATGGTGCGCTGGTCTCCGCGAATTACTTCGATCTTCTCGGCGTCCGCCCGCGCCTCGGCCGTTTTCTTCTCACCGAAGCCAAAGCCGAATCGACCGGCCAGGCCGAAGTCGTTCTCAACTATGACTTGTGGCGCACTCGTTTTGGCGCCGATCCGCATGTGATCGGCAGCAGCGTCCAGATCAATCTGCACCCGTACACGATTGTCGGCGTCGCGCCCAAAGGCTTTCATGGATGCAAGACCGGGCTTCGCGCCGACGTCTTTATCCCGCTCGGCAGGACGCATCAGGTTTGGGGGGGGCCGGAGACCGGCGACCGCAGCGTTCCCTGGCTCAACGTACTCGGCGCCCTCGCTCCAGGCGTCGATGGCCCTCAGGCCGACACCGCACTCAATGTTGCGATGCAGCATATTGCGACTGAGTTCCCCGATTCGCACCGCGCGGACAATCACGTTTACACCGATCCGCTGTGGCGCTCGCCCTTCGGCGCCAACGTGTATTTTGCGGGAACGCTGCCTCTGCTGATGGCGCTGGCTGTCGTTCTGCTGGTGCTGGCGTGCGCGAATGTTGCAAACCTGCTCCTCGTTCGCGCGGTCGGGCGCAGGCGGGAGTTTGCCATTCGCCTCTCGATGGGCTGCACACGCATGCGCCTCGTGCATCAGCTCATGATCGAAACCACCATCGTTTCGCTCGCCGGCGGGGGCCTCGCGGTCATCCTGACACTCTTCACCGCGCGCACGATCCCGGCGTTTTTGCCGCCCACGACGTTGCCGCTCGAGCTTGACGGGAGCGTGAACGCGTCCGTGCTGATTGTCACCGCCATCGTTTCTCTGTTCACTTCCATCGTTGCGGGGCTGATCCCGGCGCTGCGCGCCTCCCGCCTCTCTCCCATGACCGTGCTCAAGGAGGAAGGCCTGTCCACGTCCGCCGGCCATCGCCGCTCGCATCTCTCCGCGATGCTGGTCGTCGCGCAGATCGCTCTCTCTACAGTGCTGCTCACTTGTGCCGGACTCTTCGTCCGCAGCCTGAGGATCGCGCAGGTCGCCGATCCCGGGTTCAATCCCAACCACGTCTTCCTTGCCACCTTCGATTTGTCCCCCTTTGGCTACTCGGACGCCCGCAGCACGGAATTTCACCGTCAGCTGCTGGCCAAACTCCGTCTTGCGCCCGGAGTCGAGTCCGCCACTCTCGCGGATTTCTCGCCGCTGTCGTTCACCATCCACTCGTCCGATGTGCAGCCGGAAGGCTATGTGGCTCAGCCTCACGAATCGATGGAGATCGATGACGGGGTCGTTGGGTCTGACTATCTCGCCACACTCCGGACCCCGCTCCTCGCGGGCCGCGACTTCAACGACGACGATCGCGAGACCACGCAGCGGGTCGCGATCGTCAATCAGGCCTTCGTCGATCGCTATTGGCGGGTCTCCAGCAGGGAAGCTCTCGGCAAGCAGGTGAAGTTCTGGGGCTCGTGGCGCACCGTCGTCGGCGTTGCCGCGAACGGAAAGTACCGTCGTCTCGTCTACGACCCCACGCCCCTCATCCTCGTTCCGCTTTGGCAACAGCCGCGCGATCAGGTCATCCTTCACATGCGGGTTGCCGGCGATCCGCTGCGCTACACCACGGCAGTGCAGCAGGCTCTCGCCGACCTCAATCCCGACCTGCCGCTCTACAACATCACCACGCTGCAGGCGAGCATGAAACTGGGCAACGTCTTCGAGCGAATCGTTGTCGACTTCGCCGGATCGTTCGGCATCCTTGCCCTCCTTCTTGCGACCGTCGGGCTCTATGGTGTGGTGGCGTACACGACTCGTCAGCGCACACATGAGATCGGGATCCGCATTGCCCTCGGCGCGGAAAAAGCCACCATCTTCCGCCAGGTGCTTTACCAGGGCCTTCGACTCACGGTTGCGGGCGTCGTGGTTGGGCTCGGCGCGTCGCTGTTCCTGACTCGATTCCTGCGCAGCCTCCTGTATGGCGTCACCACGAACGACTGGCCTACGCTCGTCGCCGTCGTCCTCGCACTCGCCTCTGTCGCCTTAGTGGCAAGCTTTCTTCCGGCGCGCCGTGCCACTCGTGTTGTGCCGGTGGTCGCTCTTCATCACGAATAGCCCAGCGGCCCCGGCCGCGATGCATGCCTCTTCCCCGTTTTTCATAGACAGGCATTGGCTTTTCTATGGTTTGTCGAAGTTCCTGCTGCACTGGTCCCAGTCGCTCGTCCCCACTCCGCGATCACGAATCAGTCATGAGTGTCCTCTTCATCACAAATCCCCGACGATTCGTCCCCCCTCCCCCTCCGTTGGTCTCACAAAAAAATATCTCGCCCGGGACGTTGCGGAATGCTGTGCGACCGCATTTGTTGCGCACTCCAAGTGGCCATTGAAGTGCCTTTTAAAGAGCAAAGACCAGAGCGTTGTCCCCTGGTGCCGATTCGCGGCCTAACCCTTTAGTTGCAGAGTTTTCCCTCAGCATGATCGGGGATTCCGGCAAATCGCACGACGACGCCTGAGCGGAGGTAAACCCTTGTTCAAAAAATTTGCACTCACTGCATTGACTCTTCTCCTCGCGTTCTTCCTTCCCCATGCCCTGCACGCCCAGGACAACGCTTCGATCACCGGCATCGTGACCGACGCCTCAGGCGCCGTGATTCCCGGCGTTAAGGTGACCCTGACGAACCCCGCCACCGGCGTTTCCTATCAGGGAATCACGAGCGCGGAAGGCTCATACACCATCAATGAGGTCAAGCCCGGCCCCGGTTATACGGCCACCTTCTCGCACGAGGGCTTCACCTCTGTCTCCGTGACAGGCCTCTATCTCAACGTCAGCGCGGTGCGCACGCAGAACGTTTCGCTCACAGTCGGCAATGTCGTCACCACCGTCGCGGTGTCGGGCAGCAACGAAAACGTCACCCTCGATACCACCGACGCCACCATCGGCAACAGTTTCGAAGTCCAGATGGTGAACCAGCTGCCGGTCCAGATTCGCGATACGCCCTTTGCACTGTTCACCCTGCAGCCTGGCGTAGCTTATAACCCTTACACGGGAGATGGCTCCGTGACCGGCTCCCGTGCTGACCAGACACACGTCACACTCGACGGCCTCGATGTGGACGACCGCGGCACCGGGCAGTTCGGCAATGTCAACGGAAACGCACCCGTCGATTCGGTTCAGGAATTTCGCGGCGTTGAAGCGGGCCAAACCGCAGGATACGATTCGGCCGGGGGCGGCCAGTTCCAGCTCGTCACCAAGAGCGGCACGAATCAGTTTCACGGCGCGTTATTCGAATACCATCGCGACACCAACCTTGAAGCCAACGACTGGTTCAACAACAACGCCGGCGTCGATCGCGCCCCGCTCATCCGTAACCAGTTTGGCGGCAACCTCGGCGGTCCTATCCTCCGCGACAAGGCCTTCTTCTTCTTCGAGTACAACGGCCGTCGCGACAATCAGGGAATCTCGGTTGAACAGACTGTTCCCACTGCCTCGTACCTGGCCGGCAACATCTCCTATGTGAATAACAACGCGGGCTGCAGCCCCTTCAGCACGCTGCAGGATTCGCCCCAGTGCATCAGCACGATCAGCGCTTCCCAGGTCGCAACCAATTACGATCCTTTGGGAATCGGCCAGAATCCGGCGCTTGCATCCTTTATTGCCGGGCGTTATCCCGCCGGCAACGACGCGACAGGCGGCGACGGCATCAACACGACCGGCTTCCGCTTCAATGCTCCCATCAATCGTCACGAGAACGACTACGTCGCTCGTCTCGACTACAACCTGACCCCGAGCCAGAAGATCTTTATTCGCGGTAACGCACTGAGCGAGCGCACCGCGGACGGCTTCAACTATCCGACGCCGATTCAGTTCCCCGGCGATCCTGTTACGCGTTCCATCGACGACGCAAGCTGGGCCTGGGTGGTTGGTCATAACTGGGTCATCGGCGCCAACAAGACCAACCAGGTGAGTTACGGCGAGACACGCTCCCGCCTGAACTTTCCCGCCCTCTACAACCCGACGGGCGCTCTGCTGTGGTCATTCGGGCCGCTCACCGCTCCCTACCTCGGCAACTACAACGCTCAGTCAAGAGTCGTTCCGGTGCCGCAGCTGCGAGACGATTTCAGCTGGATCAAAGGCAGCCACACCTTGCAGTTTGGCGGTACCTTTAAATATCCGACGCCGTTCAATAACCTGGTCCTGAACGATTTCACCCCCACCCTCGGTCTGGGCGGCTCGAGCGGTCTTACCGAGCTCGACCCGACCCTGCGCCCCGCGGACATCAACTCAAGCGCGAGCAGCTTCCCCACCAATAACTGGGACAGCGCCCTGGTTTTCGATCTTGGCAGCTTCGATCAGATCGACGCCACCTATAACTACAACGCGGACGGCAGCCTTGTTGCTCCAGGCACGGGCACCGACCGCAAATACCGCTACTACGAAACCGAGCTGTATTTCGGCGATTCGTGGAAAGTGAAGCCCACGCTCACCCTGACCTATGGTGTGCGCTACCAGCTCTACACCGTTCCCTACGAAACGCATGGCATCGAAGCCATCCAGGTTGACTCCACAACCGGCAAGCCTCTCGGCTTCGACGACTACTTCTTCAAGCACATCCTCCCGCAAAGCGCTGCGGGCGTTTCCGGGCCCACCAGCGTTCCATTCCTTGAATACGTGCTGGCGGGCAAGGCGAATCACGCAACCGGTTATTACCAGCCGAACTATAAGGACTTTGCGCCACACGTCTCCTTTGCGTGGAACCCGTCGTTCGATCGCGCCACCGTGATCAACGGCAGCGTCGGCCTCGTTTACGACCACACCATTGTGAGCGCGGTCCAGAATTACCAGGACCACAGCTCCTATCTGTTCCAGTCCGGCAACAACATCATCTACGGTGACTCGAGCGATCCGGAAGGTTCACTCGCCAACGATCCCCGCTTCACCTCGATCAACTCTCTTGCCGAGACTCCGGCGGCGCCTGCCTTCTCGTCAACGAGCATCCCCTACGTCGACACCACCACCGATCCGCCGACGCCGTACGGTCTGGGGATCAACACCTTCAGCACGGCGATCGATCCCAACCTGAAGACGCCGTACTCGATCATGCTGAACGCCGGCGTGCAGCACAGCTTCCCGGGCGGTTTCCTGCTGAATGTCTCCTATGCGGGACGCCTCGGCCGCAGACTGCTCGCCCAGGTGGACGGCAGCCAGGTTACCGACTTCAAAGATCCTGCCTCGGGCCAGGGGTATGCGAACGCCTTCGGCAACATCGTGCAGGAGCTGCGCAATGGGGACGATCCCGGCAGCATTCCGGCTGAACCTTGGTTTGAGAATCAGGTGGGAACGGGCTATACGCAGTTCCTCGCCAGCGTGGTTTCGAATCTCTTCATCGTCGGCGATATTGCCGACTTCACCCAGGCGATCGCCGGGGCCGGTTTCCTGAACCCCAACGTTGGCATGGCCTCGCAGTTCTCCTCCAACGACTACTACACCAACAAGGGCTTCTCCACCTATCATGGGCTGCTGACCACCCTGCACAAAAATGCCGGACATGGTCTGCAGTTTGACTTCAACTATACCTGGGCCCACTCCATCGACAACTTCTCGCTCGTCGCTAACGGCCAATCCAACTACACGGGCGAGTTCATCTGCGACGCTACGAAGCCGCGTGAGTGCCGCGGCAACTCCGACTTCGACATCACCCAGGTGTTCAACGGCAACTTCATCTACGATCTGCCGTTCGGGCACGGCCGCTCCTTTGCGGCGACCACGCCCACCTGGGCTGACGAAATCATCGGCGGCTGGCAGATTAGCGGCCTGCCCACGTGGCAGACCGGCCTCCCCTTCTACGCCAACACCGGGGCCTACGGCGCCAGCTACGCCAATCTGGCTCCCGCGATCCTGCTCAGCAATCACACCGCCGACGTCGCCAGCCATCCGCACAAGGATCCGGTCTCAGGACGCCTGCTGAACTTCAAAGACACCGCGGCAGCGAACGCCGCCTTCGTTGGGCCGATCGGACTAACGCTGGGGCAGCGCAACGAGCTGCGTGGGCCGCACTACACGAACCTCGATTTGGGAGTCGGCAAGACCTTCCCGCTGTTCAGCGAGAACTACAAGCTGGTCTTCCGCGCCGACGCCTTCAACGCCTTCAACCATCCGAACTTCGACATCCTGACGTCGACGGGGGCCAACCTCACCTCGTCAAGCTTCGGCCGTCTCGGACACATGGCCTCTTCCCCGCGCGTGCTGCAGGGAGCGCTGCGGTTCGAGTTCTAAAGACTCACGTGAAATACCTTCGGGGCTGCCTTCGGGCGGCCCCTTTTTTTGCGGCTACGGTGCGGCGTACTTCGCCCGGATTTTCACCGTCCGCTGCAATTCGTCCATGGCTTCGAGAACCTTCAGGCGGAGGTCGGGGTCGGGGTTCGCGGTTTGCAGGTAATGGTTGACGACCTCGAGGGAGGCCTGGGATTGCTGGCCGTCCATGAAGGCATCGAGCCAGGCGACCAGGAAGAAGATCTTGCGCTCGCGCTTGACCTGCGGAAGAGCTTCGAGAGCAGGCTGCAGGTAACGCGCTGTGAGTTGCGACTGGTTCCAGTAGTTGAAAGCGCCGAGGGAGGATTGAATCCAGTCTTCTGAGCGCGCGGAGTCGTGCAGGTATTCATCAAAGTATTTCTGCTTCGTCGCGGAGTCGGGACGGGCGGCCTGGGCGATCCATGCGTATTTGAGGCCATCACCGGAGGGATCGCGTTTTTGTTCGGCGGCGAAGTACGCATCGGCTTCGGGATCGCCGTAAGCGATCAGAGTGGTGACGAGGGACCAGCGGTCCTGCTGGCGAAGTTCTACGCCGGGGATGCTGCGCTTGCCGCTGAGAAGGTCTTTCATGACAGTGGCGCCGGACGGCTGGGTCGCGAATCTATCGAGTGAGCGGAACCAGACAATGCGGAGGTCGTGATCGGCATCATTCGTCATGCGATCAGCGGCAAGAGTGGCGCCGCGGGCGAGGAGTTCAGATTGCGCCGATGCCGAAACGTACCGATGGACCGCAGTTTGCGTGCGACTGAGGAGCGAGGAGGCGAGCGCCTCGTCGCGTTCGCGGGGGAGGACGGCGAGCGTGGTGTGGACGTAATCGGCGGGATTGAGTTCCGCAAGACGGACCGAATCCCAGAGCGAACCCCAAAGGAGCGTGCGGCGGAAGACGTCGGACATCGCCGGGGCGGAGGCGGTGAGCTGTTCCATCACGGCTTCGCGGGATTTTTGATCAAGAGGGAAGAGGCCGTAAGCGTGGTCGTCGTTGTTGGCGAAGATCCAGGCAGGGCAAGACAGAGGCGGGTTGAACTTGCTGGGGTCGAGGGAGACGGAGCGGTCGCCGAGATCGGCGCGGAGAGTGCTGGTCGTCCCATCGGGATAGGCAAGCAGAATTTCGGTGGAGAGAGGCCAGAGATCGTGACTCGAATCTGGGCCGCTGAGGACGGGGGTCTGCGTGAGCGTGAGCTTCGCGAGGTGCGGGCCCGTGCAGGACCAGGCAACGTCGACGCGAGGCATGCCGCGATGACGAATCCAAATATCGGCCCAGGCAGGGAGATTGCGGGACTTGGCGGAGTCCGAGGTTGCGGATTGGAAGGCAGAGATCAGGTCGCTCCACGTCGCGTTGCCGTAATTGTGCGCGGCGAGATAGGCTTGCAGTCCGCCGCGAAACGCTTCATCGCCGATGACAAAGTTAAGCTGGCGCAGGACACCGGGCGCTTTCGAGTAGACGATGGCGCCGTAAGCGGACTTGGCCATGTTGAGGTTGGGAATGTCCTGATAGATGGGCGTGGTTCCCTGAGTTTCATCGATCGCGTACGCCGCGGGCTTGATGGACTGATAGAAGCGCTGCCAGACGGGCAGGTCGGGATGCAACGCCGCGAGCGTCTTGTAGGCCATGTACTGCGCGAAGCCTTCCTTGAGCCACAGATCGTCGAACCAGCGCATGGTGGTGAAGTCGCCGAACCACTGGTGGGTGAGTTCGTGGAGAACGAGAACCTGACGCTGAAACCGATTGAGGTCAGTGGGCGCGGTGCGGAAGAGCACGGATTCTTCGCGGAGGAAGGTGCAGCCGGCGTGTTCCATGCCACCGTAGGCGAAGCCGGGGATAAGGACCATTTCGTATTTCGGAAAAGGAAACGGCTGTGCGAAGTACGTGGAGAGGAATTTGATACCGTCGGCGGCGGTCGTCTGGACCTCCGGAACTTCTGCCAGCGCGGCCGGAGCCTTGGATTTGCGGACCCAGACGTGGGGAAGACCGACGGTGGGGTGAACGTCGATGAAGGGTCCGGCGGCGAAGGCGAAGAGGTAGGTGGGGATGGGCTGCGTTTCTTCGAAAGAGGTTGCGGCGGAACCGGAGAATCCGAGTGGCTGGGGTGTGGACGCAGTATTGGAGAGGACGGTCCAGTCTTTCGGCGCCTGCACCTGGAGTTTGAACCTGCCCTTGAGGTCGGGCTGATCGAAACAGGGGAAGGCCATGCTCGCGTCCATGGGGACGAAGAGGGTGTAGAGGTATTCGTTGCCGTCGTCTTTGTCTTCAAAACGCGTGATGGCTTTGCCGGCAGGTCCTATGTTGGCGGTGAACCTGGCTGCGACGGTATTGGGGCCGGGGTGGAGGTTCGCAGCGGGGAGGACGAGGTGGCCGTGGTCGACCGCGGTTGGGATGGGGGCGCCGTTAAGGGTGAGGGCGGACACCTGGCCGTCGCGGAAGTCGAGGAGGAGCGGTTCAGCGGTGTTGGTCAGATTGAAGCGGATTTGCTCCGTCGCCTGAGCCGTAGGCGCGTGGGGAACAAGGATGTAGCTGAGCTGGTAGTGGAGGTCAGACACACGGGCGGCACGGGATTCGGCAAGCGCGCGGGGGATTCCGTCGGGACTGTCGGCTGCGCGTGTGGGGGCGGCAGGGATGAGCAGAGCGGCGAGAGCGAGCGAAAACCCTATCGATGACGAGCGGGGGGCAGGAATCTTCAAAGGTTCGGCCTCAAAAGCACTATAGCGGGCGGGGCAAGGTCCTGCAGAATCATCGGCTCGCGGCAACGCACGCCTGGGCCCGGCGCGAATTGGCGGGATGTGGAAAATGTTTGTTGATTAGTTACGGGCATCCCTGAACGGTCGCAGATACATCCCGCTAAGTTGCACTTCTTTTCAGGAGAGCCGGTATGCGTGTCATCCCCCATAGCATGCTTCGCACTGCGCGGAGTACGAAATCATCGTTGAAGACTATTGAGACAGTGAACGGCAGCGGCGCCGGCAGGAAGCTGGCGCTTTTCGTTCTTCTCGCACTGATGGCATGGTGCTGCACGCCGGCCGTGCACGCGCAGTTCAATGCATCGCTGCGCGGGACGGTGGCCGACCCATCGGGAGCGGTGATCCCGGATGCGACCGTGACGCTGACGAATGCGGATACCAACGCCAGCCGCACGGCGAAGACGGATCCGAGCGGAATCTACACGTTCAATCAACTGGAGCCGGCGCACTACAAGCTGACCGTGACCCACGAGGGTTTCCAGGCGAAAACGCTGGAACAGGTGCAGATCACGCCGGAGCAAGCGAACACCATTGATGTGCAGATGCAAATCGGCGCTGCGACCCAGACGGTG
>DASZYN010000191.1:0-2796 GCA_035545435.1 Acidobacteriaceae bacterium
GGTCAACACACCGACCAGCTACACCGACACCACGGTGCAGAGCGGAGTGACTTACAACTATGAAGTGACGAGTGTAGATGGGTCGGGCGTGGAAAGCACACCCTCGAACGTCTACACCGCGGTCATCCCTTAGGCCCCCACCACTGCAAAACAAAAGGCCCGCCGAAATTCGGCGGGCCTTTCTTCATGCTTCACGCTGAGACGAGCGGTTGAAAACCCGGAACAGCTTCAGCCCTGATGTGGTGTCCCGCAAGTTCGTTGAAGAACTGGCCGGCGCTTTTGTAACAGGGCATGACTTCAGTCGTGCCGCAAACGCGCGAGAATCATGTGGGCTTCAGCCCCTGAAGCACTCTTCGTTCCCCTCTCATCCTCAACCTTTTCAGAGAATGTTCGGGACAGCAATCTAGCAGCGAACCAGGTTCTTCGCTTCGATGCCGCGGGTGGCGTTGCGCGTATCCACCACCAGCTTTGCCTTCGAGACGATGCTCGCGTAATCGTACTGCGAGTGATCCGTCACGATGACCACGCAATCGAAGTCGGGAATCTTCTCCAGCGGAGTGCTGGTCATGTTCAGCGCGTACTTGCGCCCATGGCCAACCGTGGGGAAGAAAGGATCGTTGTAAGAGACCTGCGCGCCGCGCTTCTGCAGCAGCTCAATGATCGTGAGCGAAGGCGATTCGCGCAGATCGTCGATGTCGCGCTTGTAGGCCATGCCGAGAATCAGAATGCGGGAGTCCCGCAGTGCTTTTCCCTGCTGGCTCATGGCCTCCATCACGCTCTCGACGACGAAGTAAGGCATGGCCAGGTTCACTTCGCCGGCCAGCTCAATGAACTTGGTGCGGAAGTCGAACTCCTTCGCCTTCCAGGAAAGATAGAACGGGTCGATGGGAATGCAGTGACCGCCAAGACCCGGACCAGGATAGAACGCCTGGAATCCGAACGGCTTGGTTTTGGCCGCGTCGATCACTTCGAAGATGTCGATGCCCATCCGCAGGCAGAGCTGCTTCAGCTCGTTCACCAGCGCGATGTTCACGCAGCGGTAGATGTTCTCGAGCAGCTTGGTCATCTCCGCCGCGCCGGGCGAGGAAACAGGCACCGTGCGGTTGAAGATGGAGCCATAAACGGCAGCAGCCAGGTCGCGAGCGGCCGGTCCGCACCCGCCGATCACCTTCGGGATATCGCGGCGAGCGACCGTGTCGTTGCCTGGATCTTCCCGCTCGGGCGAGAAGGCGACATACAGGCCGGGCGTGGAAGCCTCGCGCGTAACGCGCAGCCCCGCAGGGTTGCCCTGCTCCAGCAGCGGTACCACGACTTCTTCGGTCGTGCCCGGATACGTCGTGCTTTCAAGAATGATGAGCTGGCCTTCTTTGACGTACGGAGCGAGGCTCTTGACGGTGCCCGTGACGTAGCTCAGATCCGGCTCGTGATACTCGTTCAGCGGAGTCGGCACGCAGATGATCACGATGTCCATCTGCGCGATCTGGCTGTAGTCCGATGTCGCCGAAAAACCTTCCTGGCGGGCCAGCTGGATCTCCGTGGCCGGAATGCGCACGATGTAGGACCCGCCCCCGTTGAGGGTGGTCACTTTGCGCGCGTCAATGTCGAAACCCGTCACCTTGAAGCGCTCTTCGCTGAAAAGCAGGGCCAGCGGCAGGCCAACATAGCCCATGCCAACGATGCCGATGCGGGCCTGGCGGGTCTGAATACGTTCTTTGAGTTCTGCGGTTCTGTCGAGGGAAGTCACGGACATGATTCACCTGAAATTCGGGCAACATACATTGCCGCGAAGTGGTTAGTGGGGAAAATGGGAACAGCCTGGCTCTTCTGTCGTGCCCACTGCAGACCTGCACTCAGAAGAGGGACTGCCAACGGCCTGGAACTGAGATCCCGAACAGACTTCCCCCGAGGATTTTGTATCACCTCGGGGGCAGCCGGCAACTACAACTATTGCAGCGTTAGGGTGACGGTAGCGCTTTGAGCAACCGTGCCGCTGGTCGCCGTCACCGTGATGGTGTATTGGGTGGCATTGTTGATTTTCGTGGCCCCACCCGAACCGCTGCCGCAACCCGAAAGCGCCGTAGTGGCCACAACCCCGGCCAGCGCCAGCAGAAGCAGGCAAACGAAGCGACCAAGCTTCTGGCCGTTCCGCCGCATCCTCTTCGTGCCCGCAAGGGGCAGCAGCAGGAACGCCAGAGCCACCGGGACCAGAGGCCGCCCCGTGGACTCAGGATGCAGCGCTGCCGACTTGACCGGCGTCGCGACCGACATCGTGACCGTCTTCGGTCCGTCACTTGCATTCAGCGAACTGGGTGAGAAGGAGATTGTGGCGCCGGCCGGTCCGCCGATAGCAGCGAAGGTGACCGCAGCCGGATACGGCGTGCCGGCAAAGGCCGGCGCTACCGCTAGCTGGTACGTGAAGGTGCCTCCCGCTGTGCCGGATTGAGCTCCAGGGGTGGCGGTCATGGTCAGACTCAAAGGCGATACCGTGATCCCGCCCTGCAGGTTGGCAGTACTGCCCGTGAAATTCGTATCGCCGGCATACGTTGCCGAGATGCTGTGGCTGCCCGACGAGAGCGCGGTGGTGGAGAAGGTTGCTGCAGCGCCAGCGGCCGCGCTCGCCAGGGTTCCGCTTCCGAGCAGCGTCGATCCATCATAGAAATCGACCGTCCCCGTTGGCGTCCCACCCACCTGCGGAGCAACCGTGGCCGTCAGGGTCACGGTGCTGCCAGGATTGGCCGAGCCGCCGTTAGCCACCAGCGTCATCGTCGTGCTCGCCTGGTTGACCGTCACCGCAAC
>DASZYN010000192.1:0-12898 GCA_035545435.1 Acidobacteriaceae bacterium
TCGCTGCTCTGCGAACCGATGCTCGTGGCTGCAAAGCTCAGGCTGGGCGGAGTGGCCAGGGTCATCTCCTTCACCGCCGTATTGCCTTTGTCGGCGACATAGACGTTGCCGCTGTTGTCCAGCATCACACCGGCGGGACCGTTAAAGCCGCTGCCCAAAATGGTGACGCAGCTGGAGGAGCTGCAGCCGGCCGGCATCTCATTCACTTCGTTGGTGCCGAAATCACCGACATACACATTACCGATTCCGTCCACTGCGATGCCGAGAGGAGTGTTGAATCCACCGCCCAGCGACGTGACACAAGCGCCGGAGGTGCAACCGGGCGTCATCTCCTTGACTGAACCAGAGCCGATGACATAAATGTTGCCGCTCCCATCTACTGCGACGCCCGTGGTGCTGCCGAAACCACCGCCACCCAGCGGGGTAACGCAAGCCGAGGACGCGCAGCCGGCTGGCATTTCATCCACCGCGTCCATGCCGTTGTCGGCGACGTAGACGTTGCCGCTTCCGTCGACCGCTACGCCAAAGGGATGGCTGAATCCGCCACCAAGCGTTGTTACGCAGCTGGAGTCGGCGCAGCCGGCAGGCATGACCTTCACCGCGCCGTTGCCGAAATCCGCCACGTAGATATTGCCGTTTCCATCGACCGCCACGCCTGCGGGGCTGGAGAAACCGCCACCAAGAGTCACGACACAACCGCCACTCGCGCAACCCACGGGAATTTCCTTCACGGCGTTGCCCGCCCGGTCAGCCACATACACATTGCCGCTTCCGTCACCGGCCAGTCCAAGCGGTTCGGTGAAACCGCCGCCCAGCGTCAGACGGGTCGTGTTGCTGGGGAACACCACTTCCGGCCCCGAGCCGTTGCCGTAAACCAGGGCGCTCGCGAGCACCGTCCCCGAGGTATTCACTAACTGCACAGCCCCGTTCCGCGGGCCGGCCGCTTTCGGCTTCAAATTCACCACAACCGTGCAGCTGGAGCCGGGCACGTAGGGATTGCCGGCACCATTCGTCGTCGTGCAGGTTCCTGTTCCCGCATCGGCGAAATCCTGACCGGTCGCTCCTTTTGTGACTACCCGGGGCGATCCGATCGTAGTGTTGCCAGCGCCAGTGAAGGTGAACGCAAACGTCTGCGTCGCCGAGGTGGAATTAACAGCGACGGTTCCCAGGTTCACCGCGCCGGTGAAGATCTGTGCGATGCCACCGTTATTGCCGTTGGCAAAGTTGGAAACCAGCAGCGTGCCGTCAGCCGATGGCCACACGGCCACCGGACCACTCAGTCCGCTGCCCCAGTTCAGAATGCTTGCGTAGCTGTCGGAGGCCATCATTTCGTGCACGAGGTTGGTGGAGTATTCCGTCAGCCAAACATTGCTGCTTGCATCGAGATAAATCAGGCCTGCACCCTGAAATCCCATGGTGTTGATCTGAGTCGCGGCGCCGGTATAGGGCGAAGGAAGCATCAAAATCTTGCCCACGTTGCCATCGACAACGAAGAGGTTTCCTGCCGAGTTAATTGCAATACCGCGCGGCGCCGAGATCCCGCTGCTGCTGCCGGGAATCGTCATCGTAACCGTGCCGGCTGAAATTTCCGAGATTGAGTTCGCGCCGCTGTCGGCCACCCACACGTTTCCCGACGCATCGGCGGCGATGCCCCACGGAGCCGTCCAGCCGCTACCCACCTTAATCGGAGCGCTGGCAAAGGAGCCCGAGGCATACTCGTAGACCTGGCCACCGGAACCGTTCGCGTAATCGGCCACCCACAGGTTGCCGCTGGGATCGATGGCGAGCCCGCGCAGGAAGACGTAGTTGGGGGTTGGAGCCGGAAGCGCGGTTGGCGCACTGTACACGCCGGGGCCGGTACGCACGCGTTCATAAATTGTTTCGGTATTGGTGTCCGCGATGAACAGGTTGCCGCTGGCATCGGTCGCGATGCCTTGTGGACCAAGAGAAGTCGTTGTGTCAAACGCGCTGGTGCTCCCGCTGTACATAGCGGTCTGCGCCTGTGCCGCAACGCCCATGCCGAACAGGAGGGCCAGCAGCCCTGCAACGCACGTCATGGACTTGTTCGCTTTGGGGCCTGGGGAATCCGGGCAGCTGGCCGACGAACGGGCGTTCTGGCATCCAAAATTGAAATTCATCGAAACTTCTCCTGTTGAAACAAGGCAGTCATTGCAAACCAGGGATTGGAACCCGCTGAGTCAGGGCGAACAAGGGCCATTTCGGGGCGGCCGAGCCAAATTTCCGATAGTTGATTCGCTGGTTTTGGGGGAATTTTACCGGTCCTGTTTGCGAATGCAATACCCTTTTGGATTGGCCCGAGGGGTCTTTAAATCCTCTGCGGTAACCGAATTTAGTTACCTGTACTCGGGTACGAATGGATATTCCAGCGTTGGCTGTTGATTGCAATCGAGAAATGGAAAGGTCCACGTAAACAGCGGACAATGGCGCGGTCTGCGGGCTTCAGGAGCGCTTCATCGTCCACTCATCGTGAAGTCAACGGAGGTCGTTGTGCCTCGATTCATTTGGCGGCTTGAACAAATACAAGAAGGGAATTAACTAACTTACAGAAATGGGGGGCGCCATCGGCTACCCGGTCCCGGCTAACTTCTTTCCGTGCCGGACTTCGCCGGAGTTAGTGTTTAGGTAATGCAGAAATGGTTACCTGCATCCCGCCCCGCGCCCCTGTTTTCCACAGCGTGCCACGCCCGTCCCGTCCTCGAGCGCTCTATTTTCCCCGCAGGAATCGACCCAGCAGTTCGTACTGGTCGCTCGCGATGTAATCCACGCCCGCCTTCTTTGCCGCCCGCCAGCGCGCCTTCGCAGCCGCCAGCGATCCGAAGTTGTAGCTCCGGAACCAGCCATTGCAACTCTCTTCTTTGTCCGTTGCGCCGTCCAGCGTGTAGAAGCGGATCCACAAATGATGCGCATGCGCGTGCTCGACCAGCGCCCGCAACCGATCGTCATCCGCCGCGGTCCAGTCGCCGGCGTGCTGCTGGCCGCCCTGTTCCACCACAGCCCAGGGATTGTTCCACCAGCGCCGATAGTTCGACGCCGCCTCTGGTTCGAGTACCTCCGGTGCTGCCATCGGGTCCTTGCTGTTCGTGTGCACCGCGCCAAACACCAGCAGTCGTGCGCCGACCGGCACATTGTCGTAGAAGACCGATTGCTGGGCATCCGACTCGCCCGTCAGGACCAGGATCGGACGCACCGTCAGCGGTTGCAGCGCCGCCACATCATTCGTCTTCGCCGCCGTCGTCAGCCAATCCTGATACTTCGTCAGCAGCGCCCAGATTGCGCGCAGATGCTCGGGCTCCTCGGTCTTCAGATCCAGATTCAGCGTGATCAGCGGCCAGTCGCCGTGATTGCCTTCCTTCAGCGCGCGCTCCACGACCGGCCGCACGCGGTCGAAGAAATAGTGCTCCATCGTCGGTTCGTGACCGCTGATCGGCGCGCCGTGCGCCACCACCGACCATGATTGTTGGGTCTTCGGGTCCGTGTACCAGTACAGATCCTGCTCGATCGCCAGGGGCGTTCCCGCCGACAGCGCGCGGTCGATCCGGTCGTGCCACCACTCCCAGTAGGGATAGCAGTTGTGCGCATCCATCACGCTGCGAGTCCCCGGAGCGGAATGATCGTGCATCCGCGGTTGCGATCCGGCGATGAGTGAGATCGACAGAAGAACCAACAGGCAAAACCAGCGACGCATTACGATCCTCTCTCTCAGTGCGAATTTGCGGCCGACGCCGCCGCTCCCCAGTTCACGTAAACCGGATTCCCCAACAGCAGCCTGTGTCCATCCGCGCCGATCGCTTCCACGCGAATCCAGTGGCGGCTCCCGTCCGACTGCCACGTTGCATGCAGCGTTTCGTCCCCGCCCGCGATCGTCTGCGGAGGCAGCGCGCTCGAATCCTCGCCATCTATATAGAAATGCACCGACCCGCCGCTGCAGCCCGCCACATGAACCTCAAGCTTGACCGCCTGGCCGCTCGGCGCGTTCAGAACGCCGCCCATCGTCGCTGCATTTCCGCCCGCCTGGGCCTGCATCTCCAGCATCCGATCGCGCGAGCCGGTCAGGTCGATGAACACGCGCCCCGAGCGAATCCCATCCAGAATCCCCGCCACCGAAAGATCGTGCGCGTAGACCACCGTCGTCGGATACCCGACCGATGCCGGATGCTCGGGTCCCCATTCCGCGCGATGATTGTCACTGCCGCCCACCGCCGTCAGTCGATAGCCCTTGCGCAGTTGCTCCTCCCAGAATCGCGTCGCCGGCACCCCGCCGCCATTCACCACTTCGATCGACGTCACCAGCTTCATATCCGCCGCGGGTGTCGCCGTCCACCCGCAGCCCATGCAGATTTCCCCGCTCGGCGATTCCGGGTGATTGATTGAGACGATGGCGCCCAGAGACCGGGCCTCGCGAAACATCGCATTCACATCCGGAACCTGCTTCGATCCCACGCGATAATCGATGAACCGCGTCGTTCCCCACTCATTCGCATGGCCGTGGAAGGTGGTCAACTCGCGGCCCGGAATCATCAGCAGCTTGTCGAAGTAGGGCTGCAGTTCGCGCTCGTCGTCATACTGCGACATCGCGTTATGGTCGGTGATTGCGATGAAGTCCAGCCCGCGCCGCACCGCATCCTCGACGGTCAAGAACAGAGGGCAGGGAACGGATTTCCCCGTCTGGCTGGGGCAACTGCCGTCGCTGTGCGCATCGTGCATATGCAGATCGCCGCGATACCAGCCGGGCTTGTCGTTCAGCGGCTGCTCGGTGAAGGAGGAATCGTCGAGTGCGGAATTGAACCAAACCTCAGCCCGAAACCGCGACGTCACGCCCGCGCGAATATTCGGCACCGAGATCAACAGCTTCCACCGGCCCGGCGGAATTGCTCCTGGCAGATACGACGGCGTCGCATCCGTCTCGCTGAGGGTGAAGTGATCCTTGTTCCCGCCGCTCTGCCCGCGAAACCGGAACGGATCGGCGATTCCCAGGTCGAGCACGGTGTGCTCAGCTTTGCCCAGGTTGTGAAACGCGACCGTAATCCGATGCGTTCCCGCCGGCACCGTGAACGGCACTTCAAAATAGGTCTGGTTCTGCGCGGGGCGCACCTCGCCCTGCAGAACCAGATTGGGAGCCGGCATCGTTTGCGCGGAAACCGCCGCGCCCAACAGACCAACACAGAGAGAGAACCAACGCAGTCGCAACGTCATCACTAGAAGGCTAACCGGAGCCGGGCGTCTCTGCCCGGCTCCGGATCGAAGGCTAGAAAGAAAGCCGCAGCGCGAACTGCATCACACGCGGATCGCCGGCCAGCGAAGTAATGCTGCCCACGCCGCCGCTGGTGATGTTGCCATTCGGCTGCCCAAACTCCGGCGTGTTCGTTACGTTGAAGACCTCCCAGCGCGCTTCGGCATTCCAGGTTTCACGGATGGGAAAATCCTTCAGCAGCGCCGCATCCCACACACCGATATGGGGCCCGCGCAGAGGATTGCGGCCGACATTCCCCACCGCACCCACCGCGGTCGTCGTGTAGGCGTCGGTCGAGCCCGACGGCGCCTTGCTTCCACACGCCGAATCCTTGCTGGCGAAGAACCAGCAGTCCGGATCGCCGACCGTCCGCACCTTGCCCACCCGGTTCGGTGTCGCCGTGGTGTAGCCGTAGGGATCGAGGATCGAGTTGTGGTTGCCGTCGTTCTCGTTCACCTGGAACGGGTGCCCACTGTAGTAGCTGTAGAGTCCTGAGGTCATCCAGTTGCCCAGGATCCAGGCCAGCGCTCCGTGATTCAGCATCTCGTGCCCGTGACCGACGGGCAGATGATAGTCGTAGCTGAACGCGACGCGGTTCGGAATGTCGAAGTCGCTCGGCCCGTACCAGGTGTTATAAGAGCGGCCGTCCGGCGCGTCACCGGAGTTGCTTTCCAGCTCCTGGGGCGTGTTGTCGAGACTGCGCGAATGCGTGAACGCCGCCCGCACCTCGAGTCCATTCGTCATCCGCCGCGTCAGGCTCGCCTGCAGCCCGTTGTAGTTGCCAAATCCGATCGGCTCGGTCCACTCGATCTGTCCGAAGTTCGGATAGGGCACCACGCCCGTGCTCACTCCGCCTGCGATCAGCGGCTGGTTGTAGTCGCGGATCACGTCCAGATGCGTTGACTTCGTTCCGACGTAGTCGATTTCCGCCACCCACGGCTGCCCAATCTGCCGCTGTACGCCAAAGCTCCACTGCTGTACGTACGGTTCCGGATCGTTCACCGGCACCGAGCGGATGTGATACGCCTTCAGGTTCGTGAAGTCCACCGTCGTCGGATCGAGGAAATTCGACGGGAACCCAACCGACGGCTGCAGCACCGGCGCCGTATTGCTCACCAGCTGCTTGTTGATCAGGAATGGCGGGTTCAGCGCAATTTCGTCTTCGCTGCCGAACCGCTCAAACAGCGTGTAGTAGATGCCATACCCGCCGCGCACCACCGTCTTCGCATCCGGCGAATAGGCGAAGCCGACCCGCGGGCCAAAATTCTTCGTATTCGGCTTCACGATGGCCCGGTCGCCGATCGATCCGCTCTTCGCGAATACCATCGACCCCGAACCCGGATCGAAGTCCGCCATCCGGTCTTTGCCTTCCAGTGCCGGCGTGGCGAAGTCGTAGCGCAGTCCCAGGTTCAGCGTCAGTTTCGGCGTGGCCTTCCAGTCGTCCTCGAAGAATCCGGACGCCATCCAGATCCGCTGATCCACGAAGAAGACATTGGTCAGCGCGGTGGTCTGCGTGTAGCCCAGCAGTCCGTCGGCATACGACAGCCCCGTGCCCGACACGCACTTGCCCGGTGCACTGTGCTGGCAGGTGAACACGCCCGTGAACTGCAGATCGCCACGCGTGCTCGGCTCGTCCTGGAAGATGTTCCGCATCGGCAGATACAAACTCACGCCGTACTTCAGCGTGTGCCGCCCCAGCACCTGCGACAGCGTGTCGTTGTACTGGTACTGCATCGGGATCTGCCGCTTGGGCAGAAAGTCCGGCGAGCCCTCGAACGCAAAGTTGGAAAACGAAGTCAGCGGAACGCCTCCGCCCAGCGCCGGATTGGCAGGAATCCCCGGCACAAAATCCCCGGCAAACTGGCCCAGCCCGAACGGCTGCTGTTGCGCGTAGGAGAAATCTCGAACCCAGCCAAAGCGGAACTCGTTCACCATGCTCTGACCGATAATGTGCGTCCATCCCAGCACCGCACTGTGCGCCTTCAGGATCTGATTGCCCCACGCCGACGTCGACGTGCCGTCCGCCAGACCCCCGAGATATCCAGGAATATCGCGCGTGCGGTTCGAATAGTTGTAGCGCGCGAACACCGAGTCCTTCTGCGAAAGGGTCCAGTCCACGCGTGCATCGTAGTTGTGCTCAAAGTCTGTCAGCAGCGCATTGCGGATGTAGTTGTTCACGTCGGGAGGGCTTCCGGCGGTCGTGGTGTTCGGCATGGGAAACAATGCCATCAGCTTCTGCATCGTGGAATCGAGACTTCCCTGGGGAACGGAGTTGTTGGCGAAAGGCTGGCAGTTATTTCCGGAAAACGCCGGCGTGCAGGTCGTCGGATCGTAAATCGTGTTGTACTTCACGCCCACCGCCGCCGCCGTTGCCGGGCTGAAGTCCCCAATGCGCTCGTTCGGCAGCGGCACCGTGTTCGTCCGCAGCACCCCCTGCTTGATGCGCGTCCCTTCGTAGTCGAAAAAGAAGAACAGGTGATCCTTGATCACCGGTCCGCCGATGTTTCCGCCGAACTGGTTCTGGTTGTACTTCGGCTTGGCCAGGTTGTGCCGATCCGAGAAGAAATCGTTCGCATCGAAATAATTGTTGCGGACATATTCGTAGCCCAGCCCGTGGAACTGGTTCGATCCGCTTTTCGTGTTCACCGAAACCACCGCTCCAGGACTCCGTCCGTACTCCGCCGAATAGGGATTGGTGATTGTGTTGAACTCCTGGATCGTGTCCACCGACGGGTGCGCCGACTCCGTGCTCAGCTCCTGCACATTTTCTGAAAATGTATTGTTGTCGATTCCGTCCAGGATGAAGTCATTCTGCAGGGAGTGCACCCCGTTCACGTTGAAGTCTCCCACGCGCCCGGCCGACGTAGCCCCGCTCTGCTGCGTATAGCGCGCGATCTGCACGCCCGGCACCACGCGCAGCAGGTCGTCCCAGTTGCGCAGCGCCAGCGGCGTCTGCTCGATGGTGACCGACCCGATCACCTCGCCCACCGACGCATCGTCGGGCGAGAGCAGCGGCGCGGTCGACTGCACATTCACCGTCTGCTGCGTCGAGCCCACCTGCAGGTGGAAATCCTGGCGCGCCCGCTGACCCACGGTCATCGTCAGATGCGCATTCAGCGTCGCAAATCCGCTGTCGCTCACCGTGATCTGATACTGCCCGATCGGCAAATCCTGCATCGAGTACGCGCCGGCATCGTCGGTCTGCACGGTTCGCGTGTATCCGGTGTCGAGATCCTTCGCCGCCACCGTCACGTGCGGCAGCGCCGCCCCGTTCGGATCGGTCGCCAGTCCGGACAACGTCGCCGTGTTCACCTGGGCCTGAACGCAGATCGCTCCGGCCAGCAGCAGGAGCGGCATCATCCGCAAGATGAAAGATCGCATCGGGAATACCTCTTTCTCCCCGTTCGGGGTTTCTGGATGCGCGCACCCGTGCGCCCGCACCGTTTCCTTCGTTGCAATTGAGTCTGGGGAATGAACGACAGATGAGTTCAGAGATCGATTGCCTGCGCCGAAAAGGCGCGGCCATCGCAACGTCACGTTCACGACTGCCTCCAAGCGGGTCGCGGGCCTGGTTTCTGGAGCGCCTTGCCGGCCGCGCAGAGGCCGGGGGCCCGTCAGTGCCATCCTCCGCCGCCTGCACCGCTCGCGGAAGTGTTTACCCTTCCTGGCCCAGCGTGCATACACCTGGGTATTTCCGTTGCAAATGATTCAGCAACTGTTACTTATACGAATTGTCAATTCTCCGTGAATCGCGGTTTCCCTCAGCCCGCCGGTCACCGATTCATCGCCTTTTCACCGGGGAACCATTACCCTGATGACGGTCTCCTTCCCAGTCGGAACCCCCACGCCAGGAGAGTGACAAAGCGATGACCCGCGCATCCCTCGTCGAACGCCAGGCGCGCGACCTTTCTCCTCCCGCCTCGGGGCCGGATCCGCTCCACCCCGCCCGCCTCGAGCACAACCCCCTCGACAGCGACCCTCGCTGGCATCTCGCCCAGCGCGTCGTCGCCAGCCGCCACTTCGTCCGCTCCGCCCTGCTCTCCCGCTTCCTTATCTATATAGTTGGCGAAACTCTCTGCGGCCGCGCCGAGGCCATCACCGAACACGCTATCGGCGTCCGCGTCTTCGACCGGCCAGCCGATTACCGCACCGTCGAAGACAACATCGTCCGCAACTATGCCCGCCAGCTTCGCCGACGCCTCGCCGACTACTTCGCCGAAGAAGGCTCCGCCGAGCCCCTCCACATCGACATCCCGCTCGGCGGCTATGTCCCCGCCTTCATCGAGACCGCGGCAAAAAAGCTGCCCGCTCCGGACGTCGCAAACGACCGCACCATCCCTATCCGCGTCCTGCCCGAAGCCGCGGTTCTAACCGCCGCCGAACCGATCCCCACCCGCCGATTCCCGCGCGGCGTGATGTTCGGAGCCCTCTTCGCCCTCTACACCTTTGCGCTTGTTGCTGTCGTCTGGTTTGCGGCCCTTCGTCTCCACGCGCCGAGCGCCGCCGTCCCGCATCCTTCCGTCGCCGCTGAAGACACGTCGCCCGCGGCGCCGCTCTGGGCCGCGCTCTTCCGCTCCGACATGAATACCTGGATCGTTCCCGCCGACGCCGGCCTCAACCTGCTTGAAGATCTCTCTCGCCGCCCCATCCCGCTGGCCGATTACATCAGCGGCGGCGCCGCCCGTCTCGCTCTCCCCGCCATGGACGCACACAGCGCGGACGACCTCCGCAGCCAGCGCTTTACCAGCTTTGTCGATCTCGAAACGATCACGGCGCTCGCCCGCCTGCCGCAGTTCAACCCCGAGCGCGCCCAGCTTCGTTTTCCCCGCGACCTCCGCCTCGACGACATTCGCAACGCCAACGCCATCGTGCTTGGCTCGGTCAGCAGCAATCCCTGGGCGGCGATGGCTGAAACCAGCGCCAACTTTCGCATCGTGCTCGGACCCGGCATGCAGGGCGCTCGTATCGTCAACGCTCACCCGCTCCCCGGCGAGGCCGAGACCTACGTGAGCCACTGGAACGAGCCCGACCACGAAACCTTCGCGGTCATCTCCTGCTTCCCGAACCTGTCGGGCAACGGACACATCCTGGTCCTGCAGGGACTTGACGTGGCGGGAACGCAGGCCGCGGCGGAAGCCCTGCTGCATCCAACCGCGATCGCACCGATCCTGAAAGAGGCGACCCGGGCGGATGGGTCGCTGCGTGCGTTTGAGATTCTGCTAAGGTCCACCAGCATTCAGTCGGCGGCGGCAAGAACGTCGGTGGTGGGCAGCCGGGTGGAGTGAGTAATCCGCCGACATCAGTTGAATGGCGACCTATGATTTGTCATGTCTTGGCTCCAAAGCCACGTTTACATTGCCACTTGGCTTGGGCTACTGACGGCAGTGGTCGGATTTGCGGTGAGGCATGGGCCCTAAAAGGTTTGCCGACGTGAATTGGTCACAGGCGATTCTGCAATTCAGCGCGCTTGTGGCCCTTGGCATGTCCTTCGTGCCATGGTTGAACACGACTGATAAGAGCTTCGCGCATGCCGTTCTGGGATTCCTGTTGGGCACCCTAATCATCGATTCTGGAAGACAGCCTCGCGCATAGCCGGCACGGAGTGCCGTCCCTGCTCGATCCTGTGCGATGCACCCGCTCCGAGAGGCGCACTCGCAGGATCGAATCGTCTTTTCCTGTCCCCCATTGGCGATTGCTACTCCCTGACCTTTCGTGACCTTCGTACCGTCCGCCCCTCTGATTCTTCTTGCATTGCTCCTCGGCATGAGCGACCCTAAAGACACGGGGAAGTGTTCCCAAACGAAAGGCTCGCCGCGAGGCGAGCCTTTTTTGTTGCCACCGACAGGAGAAAGCCTTGCGCCAGCGGCCAAACGCCATTCGCAACGACGACGGCGCTGCGGGCCGGGTGCGATCATGTTGTCAAACTTGTAAACTGCGCTCTCTAATTTGAAAACAAAGTACTTACAAGAGGCCCTCGAAAAAAAGGCACAGGTTTCCGCCCCGAGGGCTGGTCAGGCAAGCGAGCGAAACCTAAACGGAAAGAATCACGGGGATGGCAGCGAAGGAGGTAATCAATTTGTCAGTAGGGGTGGGGGTGACCCCTCCGCAAGTCGCTGATTCTGCGTTCAGGGAAGGGGGGTCGACCCCCCTTTTTTCCAGAATCGCAAAGGACGTCGCTATCGGCTACCGATCACAGGCTTAAAGCTTCTCGTAGAAGTCGCAGGCGGAGCAGGAGATGTAGACCCCGCCCGGCACGCCGCGCTCGCGGTCCTTCACCCGCTTCACAATGCGGGTCGGCTTGGAGCACTTGGGGCAGTCGGTGCTCTTGGTGGTGTCCATCATCTTCTTACGGTCGGCGGTCTTGGCAATCTTCGCCATGAGTGGCTCCTGATCCTGGTTTGGGCTCCTGGTCGCTCTCGACTCAGGGCGCAGCATCCTTCGGGCCTTCGCGGTGATTCACCTGATGTGCAGGGAGTACGCGGGTGGGCGGCGGAACGCGCTTCCCTGAATTTTACACGACCCCCGACGGAGGGAACCGGTCCTGGAGGGTAACCGGGGACGTGATTTAAGTCACTGAGGCCCGCAGCCGAGCCCGCTACGTTCAAGGCAGGGCAGAGAGTGCCGGCAGGAGTCGCAGAGATGAACACGCAGACGGCAGGATCGGTCGCAGCAGGGCAGAAGAGACGGAAGAAGACGGTGGTTCGCCGCGCCGCGCCGGACTCGTCCCAGCGCCTGCGCCGCATTGTGCAATGGACCTTCGTCGCGCTCAACCTCTGGATCGGCGCGCAATTCCTGCTCTGGGTGCGCTACTTCGAGCGCGGTGGACAGGGCTGGCAGGTTCCGCGTCCGGCGGGCGTCGAAGGCTGGCTGCCGATTGCCGGGCTGATGAACCTGAAGTACTTCCTGCTGACCGGCCAGGCGCCCGCGATGCATCCGGCGGCGATGTTCCTGATCGTTGCCTTTCTTGCTATGAGCGTGGTGCTGAAGAAGTCATTCTGCGGCTGGCTGTGCCCGGTGGGCACGGCCTCGGAGACGCTGTGGAAGCTGGGCCGCAAGGTGTTTGGCCGCAACTGGCAGATGCCGAAGGGTCTGGACTACGGCCTGCGCGGCCTGAAGTATCTGCTGCTGCTGTTCTTCGTCTCGTTCATCGCGTGGATGCCGGCGGAAGCGCTGCGCGACTTCATGTCGGGACCCTATGGAACGATCGCCGACGTCAAGATGCTGAACTTCTTTCGCGACATCGGTTGGATCGGCGCCGCGGTCATCGGCTGGCTGGTGCTGTCGTCGCTCTTCGTCCAGAACTTCTGGTGCCGCTACCTGTGCCCCTACGGCGCGCTGATGGGCATGGTGTCGCTGCTGAGCCCGGTGAAAATCCGCCGCGACGCCGAGGCCTGCATCGACTGCGGCAAATGCAGCAAGGCTTGCCCGTCGCATCTGAAGATCGATCAACTGGTGCAGATTCGCTCCGCCGAGTGCACGTCGTGCATGGCGTGCGTCGCGTCCTGTCCGGTGGAGAACGCGCTGCAACTGGCCCTGCCGCCGCGGAAGGCCGATGATGCTGTGGAGCGCTGGCGCGGGCAGGCGGTTCGTCCGCGTGTTGCTGTGGCGATCCTGGCGGTGATTTTCCTGGGGGTGATCCTGTTCGCG
>DASZYN010000193.1:0-1776 GCA_035545435.1 Acidobacteriaceae bacterium
GGTATGCACTCTTACTTTTATTCGGCGCTCTGGGCCTCCAGCCAGCGTTCGGCGTCGATGGCGGCGCGACAACCATCGCCGGCGGCGGTGACGGCCTGGCGATAGCGATGGTCGGTTACGTCGCCGGCGGCAAAGACGCCGGGGATGTTGGTCATGGTATGCTCAACCGGCACCAGATAACCGGCCTGGTCGCTATTGATGATGCCTTTGAACAGATCAGTATTGGGCTTGTGACCAATGGCCAGGAACAGTCCCTGCACCGGCAAGACCTGCTCCGCGCCCGTCTGCACGTTGCGCAGGCGCAGACCTTTGACCTCTTCCTCGCCCAGCACTTCGGCCACTTCACTCTCCCAGATAAAACTGATCTTGGGATTTTTCATGGCGCGGTCCTGCATGATTTTGCTGGCGCGCAGACTGTTGCGCCGGTGAATCACGGTGACATGAGAGGCATAGCGCGTCAGGAAGTTTGCCTCTTCCATGGCGGTATCACCACCACCAACCACCGCGACAGCTTTGCCCTTGAAGAAAAAGCCGTCACAGGTCGCGCAGGCGCTCACTCCACGTCCTTTCAGACGCTCCTCGCTGGGCAGACCCAACCATTGGGCGCTGGCTCCGGTCGAGATAATCACCGCGCGCGCCTGGTACTCCCCGGAATCCGACACCAGGGTGAAAGGCCGCCGGCTAAAATCGACAGACAACACGTCTTCGGTCAACATCTCTGTACCGAAGCGCCGGGCCTGAGCCTCAAACTTCTCCATCATATCCGGCCCCAGAATGCCCTCCTCAAAGCCGGGATAGTTCTCAACATCGGTCGTCTGCATCAACTGCCCGCCCGTTTCATACCCCTGGAACATCACTACCGACAAATTCGCGCGCCCCGCGTAAATGGCCGAGGTATACCCCGATGGCCCTGAACCAATTATCGCAACATCATATATCTTCGCCATAGCAATTCTATCCTCACCCGTTCATGTAGATTGAACGAAACTTCTCGTATAAGATAACACAGAAAGGCCGCGTTTTATGCCAGAATGTGTCCTTCTCACACTTATGGGTCAGCGTGGAGAAAAGCAGGAATAGACCGCGTGTAGCCGGGTACGCCCCTGCTTTTCCCATCTGCGGAAACCTTTCTTTATTTCAGCATAATGGCGCGGGCGAACGGACGATAGCCAGCGGCATACGCGAGACGCAGAGAGGCCGTGTTGGCTGCGAAGGCACTGTAGATAGGCACCAGCCCTTCTGCCTGAATGCTCGCGCTCCAGGCCACGGTGGCGGCCAGGGCATAGCCCCGGCGCCGCGCTTCTGGCAGGGTATCGATGCCCAGTTCGCACGCCTCAACAGTGCGGCGCGAGCTGTGGGCCAGGGTGAGCAGGCGTCTATCAACAATGACGCCGAGCAGCGGCTGCGGCTCCGGGCGCAGCATTTTCGCGGCCTCGCCGGGCCAGAATGCTTCGAGGAGCGCGTAATCGCCAGGACCAAGCAGACAGGCGCGTTGCCTGGCGGACGCGAGATCGATAACCGGCGCGGCATCCAGGCGCAGAGCGACTTCGCGGCTGATGCCCTGTGGCGGCGGAATGTCAGCAGGCGAACGCTGGACTTCGGCCAGGCGGGCCAGCAGATCCGCACGCTCGGAGGAAGAGAGACCAGGACGCCAGATCAAGAGGCGTTCCGTGCTCAGCTCGGCCATGTAAAGCCGCCAGTCTGGCAGCGAACTTTCTGGCAGGAGCGTAAGATCGTTCTCTTCAAGAGGCGGGAGTTTGACTCCCCAGACAGCTT
>DASZYN010000194.1:0-19684 GCA_035545435.1 Acidobacteriaceae bacterium
AATCCATAGACGCCCATCTTCGACATCGCGCCGGTGAGCAGCATCGTCGTCTCGCTGGAAGCCTCGGCATAGGTCGAGGGCAGCCAGGTGTGGAAGGGCACCACCGCCGTCTTCACCGCGAATCCCAGGAAAACCGCCCAGAACAGCAGCATCGAAAGGTGTTCCGGGCTCCCGGCCCAGTGCAGATTCTGTCCCAGCGTCCGCGTCAACTCGCCCGTCTGTCCCATCTGGGCCAACTGCACAAAGTCGAAGACGCCTGGGTGTCCAGGATGTCCCGGTTGATCCGGCGTGCCGGTCGCCAGGAAAATCGCCAGAAACGCCAGCAGCAACGCCACGCTCCCCACCATCGTGTAGAGGAAGAATTGCGCGGCAGCCTTTGCCCGTCCTTTGCCGCCCCAGAGGCGCACCAGGAAAAATGCCGGGATCAGGCTCAGCTCCCAGAAGATGAACCAGTGCACAAAATTCAGCGCGCTGAATGTGCCAAACAATCCCGCTTCGAGAAATAGCACCAGAGCGCAGTACACCGGCCCATGCTTCTCGTTATTCCACGAAGCCATCAGCGACATCAGCACAACCAGCGCGCTCAGCACGAGCATCAGCGCGCCCAGCCCATCGATGCCCACGTGATACCAGATCCCCAGATCCGGCACCCACGGGCGCAGCTCCTCGAACTGCATGCCAGGATTCGCCGGCGACAATCCCCACCACAGCAACCCCGCCATCGCCAGCGCACCCGTCGCGACCGTCATCGCGATCACCCGGGCGATATCGCCCAGTTTGGTCGTTGCCAGAACGATCAGACCTCCGATGAGCGGCAGCAGTGTGAGCAGCGTAATCATCCGCGATGCCCCCACAACAACCACAGCGCCAGCACCACCAGTGCTCCAGCGATCACGCTGAGATAGGTCTGCACCCGCCCGTTTTGCAGTCGCGACAGCAGCCGTCCGCCGCGCGACAACTCCCGGCATCCCTCGTCAAAACCGCCGTTGACGACGAACCGATCGACACCCGCATCGAACCAGCTCACACCCGTGACCGTCCAGCCGACCAGGCGTACCAGGCCGCCGAAGATCCAGCGGTCAAGCCACCATGCGAACCCCGCAAAGAAGCGCGCCAGGGCGATCACCGTCACGCCGTAGAGTTCATCCACATAGAGTCGATTGCCCAGCGCATGAAACACCGGCGGAACGATTCTCTCCAGCGCATCCTCGTCCATCGCGTTCACAATCGGCTTCCGCCCGTAGAACCACCAACCCAGCACGAGGCCGGCAAAAACAATCAGCGACGAGAGCAGCATTGTCGATATCAGACCGGGCTCGCCGAATCCCGATCCGTCCCACGCAGCGCCGCGCCCATTCAGGAAATTCTGGAACCAAGGCCACACGGGCGTCCCCACAAATCCCAGGAACACAGCAAACACGGCCAGAATCGCCAGCGGTCCCGTCATCACCTTCGGGCTCTCGTGCGGATCCTCAACCGCGCACACCTCGCCATGCCGTGGCGATACGGCCGGTTCCACTCCATGCCCCGCCCCATGCGCGGATGCAGCCGAAGCCGTCACCGTCGCCGCGGGCGCGCGTTTCTGCCCGAAGAAGACGTAGTACATCTGCCGCGTCATATAGAACGCGGTCAGCAACGCGCCGATCGCGCCCAGATAGAACGGCCCCTTCGACACATCCCATCCGTGAGCCGCGTGCAGAATCGCGTCTTTGCTCCAAAACCCGGCAAACAGTGGGAACCCGCACAGCGCCAGCATGCCGGCGGAATACGTCGCAAAAGTCACCGGCATGAATTTCCGCAGCCCGCCCATATTGCGGATGTCCTGCTCTTCAGTGCACCCATGAATCACCGAACCCGCACCCAGGAAGAGCAGCGCCTTGAAGAACGCATGCGTAATCAGGTGGAACATGCCCACCGCAACGCCACCCACGCCCAGTCCCAGCATCATGTAACCCAGTTGCGACACCGTCGAATAGGCCAGGATTCTCTTGATATCGTTTTGCGCCACGGCAATGCAGGCCGCGAACAGCGCCGTGATTGCCCCCACCCATGCCACCACTTCCAGCGCCCCCGGGGTCAGCAGCGGATAGACGCGCGCCATCAGATACACGCCCGCAGCTACCATCGTCGCCGCATGGATCAGCGCGCTCACCGGCGTCGGACCTTCCATCGCATCGGGCAGCCATACATGCAGTGGCACCTGGCCCGACTTGCCCACCGCCCCACAGAAGATCAGCAGGCCAATTGCGGTGGAACCCGCCAGGCCGACGACCGTCCCGTGCGCCGCCATCGCCGTTAGAGCGCGCTGCTCGAGGCAGCCATTTCCGTTGGCGTAGAACAGCAGCGTGCCACTCTGCGAATAGAGCCACACCATTCCGATCAGCAGCCCCAGATCGCCCACGCGCGTCGTGATGAACGCCTTCTTCGCCGCCGCAGCCGCCGCCGGCCGATGGAACCAGAAACCGATCAGCAGGTAGGACGTGAGCCCAACGACTTCCCAGCACATGAACAGCAGCAGCAGGCTGTTCGCGATCACCACACCCAGCATCGCGCCCGCAAACAGCGACAGAAAACAGAAGAACCGGCCGAAATTGTCATCGTGCGCCATGTAGCCGAGGCTGTAGATGAAAATCAGCAGTCCCACAAACGTGACCATCACCAGCATCACCGCGGCCAGCGGATCGAGCAGCCATCCCAGCTGGATCCACTGATCGCCAAACTGCATCCAGTCAACGATCTTCACCTGCACTACCGGATGCGTCAGCGCCTCGGCGAACGCCTTGAGGGACAGCAGCAGGGAAATCGTCATCGACCCAATTGCCAGCCCCGCGGAAAGCCCGCGCTCCCGACGCTTCAATAAGGCACACAAACCCGCCGCCACCATCGGCAGCACGGGAATCAGCCACAGGTTCTGCACGATCCAGGGCGTCATCCCTTCATCTCCGTAATCTCGCTCACATCGCTGGTACGCGCGTGACGATAGATCGCCAGGATCAGCGCCAGCCCCACGGCTGCTTCAGCGGCGGCGACGGCGATCGAGAAGATGACGAACATTAGCCCTGTCAGGAATTCAGGATGCGGTCCAAACCGCCAGAACGCGATGAAGTTCAGGTTCGCTGCATTCAGCATCAGCTCAATGCCGGCCAGAACCAGAATCGCGTTCCGGCGTGTCAATGCGCCGGCCAGGCCGACCGAGAAGAGCAGAGAGGAAACCAGCAAACAACCAGCGAGCGGAGTCATCAGGCACGCAGCTCCGGATTCCGCGGGAGCTGCGGCTCGGCCGGCCCGCCGGTGCGCGATTCTCGAAGCGCCAGAATCACCGCCCCAATCATCGCGGCGGTCAGCATGAGTGCAATCACCTCGAGCGGCAACACGTAACGCTGCATCAGGGCGAAGCCGATGTCCCGCATCGAGGCCTGCGGTGCGGCGACCCCCGTGCCGGCGTGCGCCACGCCGCTGCCGGCCACCGCCCACGCCAGCACGCCGAACACCGCCAGCGCCAGCACGACTCCGGCGATCCCGGAGGGGGAAAAGACTTTCTCCAGTTCGGTCTCAGCGCTGCGGGTCAGCAAAATGGCAAAGACGATCAGAATGGCAATCGCACCCACGTAGACCAGCAACTGCGCCAGTCCCGCGAATTCTGCGCCCAGATTCAGATACAAACCCGCCAGTCCGGCGAAGGAAACCGCGAGCGCCAGGGCGCAGTGCACCAGACGCCGCAACGTCATGGCGGCCACACCTCCGGCCAGCGTCAGAATCGCGAGAATCAGGAAAGAAACCGTCATTCCTATAGATACTTGGTTCGGTACAAAGTCCCTGCACCGGACTTGCGACTGGTTCCCGGGTCGCGACGACATCCGTCGCGCCGAGCCCCTCCTACAATTTCACGGCAGCGCCCGTGCGACTGTGACTCATATCACCAGCCGGCTCGACCGCTCCGCACCCGTGTTACTCCGCGAAGCGATAGGTTCTTTTCTCCATCCTGCGGCCGCGTCCCATGCGCGCCAACAATAAATAGGGAACAAAAATGACCAGTGCACAGACCAGCCAGCGTATCACACCACCCAGCGGCTTCGGTCCCACGAGGCCGGGGCTAAGAAACCGCCAGATGCCCGCCGAAAAAATGACAATCAGCGTCATCGGCAGCATGAATTTCCAGGCGAAATTCATCAGCTGATCCATGCGCAGGCGGGGCAAAGTGCCGCGCACCCAGATGAACCCGAAGATCATTGCCAGCAGCTTGCCGAAGAACCACAGCCAGGAGGGAATCCACGCCAGGAAACTCACCGGCGACGACCAGCCGCCCAGGAACAGGGTGATGCCCAGCCCGCTCACCGCGAACATCTCGATGTATTCGGCGAGGAAGAACAGCGCGAACTTGAAGCCCGAATACTCAATGAAATATCCGGCAATGATCTCCGACTCGCCTTCCGGCAGATCGAAGGGGCTGCGGTTCGTCTCCGCCGTCGCCGCAATCATGAAGAGGATGAATCCGGCCAGTCCCCACGGTGTAAAGACATTCCAGTGCGCGATGCCCCCCGAGAACCGCGCCTGCTGTTCCACAATCTTCACCGTTGACAGTGTCCCCGCCATCATGATCACCGCCACCGACGACAGGATCAGCGGAATCTCGTAGCTGATCATTTGCGCGATGGCGCGCATCGCCCCCAGCAGAGAGTATTTGTTGTGGCTCGACCAGCCCGCCATGAATACGGCAAGCTCAGTCGCGGCGCCCACTGCGAAGAAGTACAGCACACCGCTGTCGAGGTCGACGGCCACCATGTTGCGGCCGACCGGCAGCACCGCGTAACTCAGAAACACCACGCCCACCAGAACCAGAGGCGCCAGATAGTGCACCACAGCGTCGGCACGTCTCGGAACGATATCTTCCTTGGTGAGCGACTTCAGCGCATCGGCCAGCGGCTGCATCACGCCCCACGGTCCCACACGGTTCGGTCCGTAGCGATTCTGCATTCGCCCCAGCCCCTTGCGTTCGAACACCGTGGTGAGCGCAAACAACGCGGCAAAGACGACGATGATGGTCGCCACCGAAATCACGATGGACATCAGCGTCTGCCACGGCGCCGGCGTGTGGGCGACGATCCAGTCTTTGGCGAGGACGAAAATCTGATCTGCCGTGCCGGTCGCACTCATTGCGGCGTCCCCTTCGGCTCGGCGGGCTTTGCCGGAGTTGCGGCTACATTGCCGGTTGCTTCGCCCGCCGGTGGTACCGCTGCTGCCGCTGCTGCCGCCTTGGCCTTTGCAGCGGCCTCGGCCGCTGCTGCTTTAGCTTTCGCTTCCTCGGCTTCCTTTGCGCGCCGTTCGTCCGTCTCTGCCGCTTCCACTGGATGAATCTTCTGGTAGTACTCGTTCGACTTCGCCAGCTCCTGCTTCGTGTACAGCAGCCCGCGGAACCGGTCGTCGGTGCTCAGCTCATACACCTTGTCCATCCGGATCGCGTCAAACGGGCACACCTCTACGCAGATTTGGCAACTCATGCAGACCGATACATCAATATTGAAGACCGCAGGATACGCCTGGGGTTTTCCCACGAAATCCGGCTTCTTGTCCTTGCTCTTCTCAATGTGGATGCAGCGTGGCGGGCACTCCTTCTCGCAAATCTGGCAGGCGACGCACCGCAGCCCCGCGTCTGGATCGGCCCCGTCGTAGAGCAGGAACGGAAAATTCCGCGAAGCCTCCGGCAGCGTGTGCCGCTCCTCCGGATACTGCACCGTCGTCAGGCGCTCCTTATCGACGTAACTGCCGAAGAAGTTCCGCGCCGTCTCGACTAATCCCTGAATAATGCCTTCACCCAGCATGGAAATTCCTAAACTCTAAACTCTCATCCCTAAACTCTCGCTTCACCGGTCCACTTCTCCCAGCACAATATCCACGCTGCCCAGAATAATCACCACATCCGCAATGTTGTGCCCCAGGCACATGTCTTCCAGAATTGTCAGGTTGATCATGCTCGGCGGCCGCACACGATACCGGTACGGATTCCCCGAACCATCGCTGATCAAAAAGAATCCCAGCTCGCCCTTGGGTGACTCGATCCGCCCGTATGCCTCGCCCGCTTTCGGCCGCAACCCGCGCAGACGTACCTTCGGATCCATGATCGGACCTTCGGGAATATCTTTAAGCGCCTGCTCCAGAATCTTCACCGTCTCGCGCATTTCGAGCACGCGCATCATGTAGCGGTCGTAGACATCGCCGTGCTCGCCCAGCGGCACCTTGAAACTGAAACGGTCGTAGATCCCATAGTGATCCACTTTGCGGATGTCGTGGTTCACGCCGCTCGCGCGCAGCATCGGCCCCGTCACGCTGGCGTTGATCGCCAGCTCCCGCGGCAGCACACCCGTTCCCTGAGCACGCGCCATCAGAATCTCGTTCGCCCGCAGCAGAGCCTCAAACTCATCCACAAATCCGGGCAACTGCGCCACCAGGGCGCGTACCTGGTCCAGCCACTCCTTCGTCGCATCCACGCGCAGGCCGCCAAAACGCATGTAGTTGCACATCATGCGCGCGCCGCTCAGCGACTCGAACAGGTCCAGTACTTTTTCACGCTCGCGAAAGGCATACATCAGCGGCGTGCCGCTTGCGCCCATGTCCTGCAGCAGGAAGCCGATCAATCCGGCGTGATTCTGGAAGCGCGTCAGCTCCGCGACGATCACGCGCAGATACTCAGCGCGCTCGGGCACCTGCAGCCCGGCCAGCTTCTCTACCGCCAGCACGTAGCCCCAGTTGTTCGTCATCGAGCACAGATAGTCCAGACGATCGGTGTAGGGAATTGCCGACAGATAGGCGCCGTGTTCGGCAATCTTCTCGTGGTTGCGATGCAGGTAGCCGAAAACCGGCTTCAGACGCACCACGCGCTCGCCCTCGAGCTTCACGTCCATGCGGAAGACGCCGTGCGTCGACGGGTGATGCGGCCCCATCGACACTTCCATGATTTCGCCCTCTTCCGGCTCGTAGATATCCCGATCCAGCAGCGCGTCCCTCATCCGTGCGTCTCCTGTCCCGGAGCGGGCGTGCGTGCCTCGACCAGCGGAATCTCATCCGCAGGCGCCACATAGTCCTTCCGCATCGGATAATCCTTAAACCCGTCCCACATCAGAATCCGCCGCAGATCCGGATGCCCCTCAAAGACAATCCCGTACAAATCAAAGGCCTCGCGCTCCTGAAACTCCGCCCCACGCCACACGGGGGTCAGCGACGGCACTCGCGTGTCGTCCGTACGGTTTCCTGTGCGCAGCCTCAGCACCACCGGCCCGTGCTTTTTCTCCATCGAGTAGAGGTGATACACCGCCTCCAGAAATCCCGGTACCTTCGTCTTCCGAACCTCGTCCACTTCCTGCTCCGACTCGGTGCCATCGGCGCCCTTCACCAGCTTCTTCACTTTGACTTTTTCCGACGTCTCCGTGTCGGGCCAGTCCACACCTGTCACCAGCGTGCAGTAATCCAGCCGCCACTCCGCGTGATCCCGCAGGAACTTCGCCACCCCCCCCGCATGAGCGTGATCCAGCAGCAGGGAGTGCTGCCCCGACGGACTTCCGTTCTGGATGATGGTCACCGAAGCGCCGGGCACGCCGGCCTCGATCTGCGCCTTGATTTCGTCAGGGGAGGGAAGCGCCATTACTGAATCACCTTCAGGTCCGGATGGGAAACCGGATATCCCGGCGCGTCGTGGAACACAAGGTCGTTCTGCGGCGGCTCCAGCCCGTGCTCGCCAAACTCCGGCACCGGAAACTCACTGGGCAGATCCTTCTGCAGGTGCCGGGGTCGAGCCGATCCCGCCAGGGCCTGCTCCTCGATCTTGTTCTGCAGCGTCATGAACGCGTGAATCAGCGCCTCGGGCCGCGGCGGGCATCCAGGAATATGCACGTCCACCGGAATGTACCGGTCGATTCCCTTCAGCACGTTGTAGCCATCGCGGAACGGCCCGCCCGAGATCGCGCACGCGCCCATCGCGATGACGTACTTCGGTTCCGGCATCTGGTTGTAGAGCCGAACCACCTGCGGCGCCATCTTTTTGGTCACCGTGCCCGACACGATAATCAAATCGGCCTGCCGCGGCGACGGCCGAAACACTTCCGCACCGAACCGCGCGAGATCGTAGCGTGCCATGGTTGTCGCGATCATCTCGATCGCGCAGCACGCGAGCCCAAACGTCAGCGGCCACACGGAGTTCTTCCGCCCCCAGTTGTACAGCTCCTCGAGCGTCGTCGTGAAGATCCCGTTCTTGCTCAGCTCGATCTTCAGTTCCTTCAGTTCATCCGCCATCCGCAGTTCCTAAACTCCAACCTCTAAACTCTCGCGCGCCTGAATCTCGAATTTCGCTCGTCGTGCCGCTCGTCTCTCGCTCGCCTTCGGCGAGCTATGCCCACGTCAAAACACCCTTCCCATATGCCCAAACCAGCCCTTCGACCAGCAGCAGCAAAAACACCAGCATCGCCAGGCACGCGCCCAGCGAAAGTCCTGTGAATGCCACTGCAAACGGCAGCAGGAACACCGCCTCCACATCGAAAACCAGAAAAACAATCGCGTAAATGTAATAGGACGCGCCGAAGCCCATCCAGGAATCGCCCTTCGACTCCAGCCCGCACTCATATGTGGCGTTTTTCTCGGCGCCCGGCTTTCGCGGCGAAAAGAACTTCGCCCACAGCCAGGCCAGCGCCAGCGGCGTAAATCCAAATGCCACGGCGCCCACCAGGAGCACGACAATCGTCAGCCAGGGATGCTCAGCCTGTCCCATCATCGACAATCCACTCTCCGGCCTCGATCTTCGACTCCTGTGAGACTACCTGTCTCAAAACACGCCACTCCGTGACCCCAATCACAGATTGCTGCCTTACCGTTCGCCTTCCGGGGTTCGCCTTTGGCTGCCTCTTCGCGGCCACTCGCTGAACTCTCCATCCTCGCACAGTTCAGCCTCAACCGCAGCCCTCGAGCCACGGTAGGGGGAATTCGAGATTGCCGAGCGAACCCCTTCGCTCCAGCAGCTTCTGCCCATCGCTTCTCGCTAACAGCCTTTCGCTAAACGCTTCTCGCCAACCGCTATCCGCTGCCTTTGCCACCTGTGTTCTCTGTCACAGCCGACCCACTCACCCACAGCGCAAACTTTTCTGTTGTGGCTTTCACTCATCCCGCACTCGTAACCCTCGAACCCCAGCAAGGAGAACCATGAGCACCCCTTCTAAAACCGCGATCTTCGACGGCAACGAAGCCGCTGCCTCCGTTGCCTATCGCTTCTCCGAAGTCGTTGCGATCTATCCCATTACGCCCTCCTCGCCCATGGCCGAGTTTGCTGACCAGTGGGCCGCCGACGGCCAGCGCAACATCTTCGGCTCGGTCCCTCTCGTAGCGGAAATGCAGAGCGAAGGGGGCGCCGCCGGTGCTATGCACGGAGCCCTCCAGGGTGGCGCCTTTGCCACCACGTTCACAGCATCCCAGGGTCTGCTGCTCATGATCCCCAACATGTACAAGATCGCCGGCGAACTCACCCCGACGGTCATGCACGTGACCGCGCGCTCCGTCGCCACCCATGCGCTCTCCATTTTTGGCGATCACTCCGACGTCATGGGTGTCCGCCAGACCGGCTACGCCATGCTCGCTTCCAACTCCGTGCAGGAGGCCGCCGATCTCGCCACCATCGCACACCTGGCCACCCTTGAAGCCCGCGTCCCGTTCCTCCACTTCTTCGACGGCTTCCGCACTTCGCACGAGATCAACAAAGTTCTCCCCATCTCCGACGACACCATCCGCAACCTGCTCGACGAAAAGGCCATCCGCTCCCATCGCGAACGCGCTCTCACGCCTGACCGGCCCGTCCTCCGCGGCTCCGCACAGAATCCCGATGTCTTCTTCCAGGCCCGCGAAGCCTGCAATCCCTACTACCTCGCCTGCCCGGTGATTGTGCAGGACGTGATGGACCGCTTCGCCCGTGAAACTGGCCGCAGCTACCGCCTCTTCGACTACTACGGAGCCCCCGACGCCGACCGCGTCATCATCCTTATGGGGTCCGCGTCCGGAGCCACCGAGGAAGCCATCGACGCCCTCAACGCCCAGGGCGAAAAGCTCGGGCTCCTCAAAGTCCGGCTCTATCGGCCCTTCGCCGCTGAGGCCTTCCTCACAGCCCTCCCCGAAACCGTTCGCAAAATTGCCGTTCTCGATCGCACCAAAGAGCCCGGCGCGTCAGGTGAGCCTCTTTATCAGGACATCGTCACCACCATCTCCGAAGCGCTCTCCTCCGGGCGCGTCCCACTCTCGCAGTTCCCGGTCATCATCGGCGGCCGCTACGGTCTCTCCTCCAAGGAATTCACGCCTGCTATGGCCAAAGGCGTCTTCGACGAGCTCGCAAAGCCGCATCCCAAAAACCACTTCACCATCGGCATCGACGACGATGTGACCCACTCCAGCCTGCACTGGGACGAGAACTTCACCACCGAAAGCGCCAAAACCGTCCGCGCTCTGTTCTACGGGCTCGGTTCCGACGGCACGGTAGGCGCGAACAAAAACTCCATCAAGATCATCGGCTCCGAAACCCCGAACTACGCCCAGGGCTACTTCGTCTACGATTCCAAGAAGTCCGGCTCTCTCACCACCTCGCACCTGCGCTTCGGTCCCGAGCCCATCCGCTCGACCTACCTCATCTCTCGCGCCAATTTCATTGCCTGTCATGGCTTCGAGTTCCTCGAAAAGATCGATGTCCTCGCCGCCGCTGAGCCCAACGCCGTCTTCCTGCTCAACAGTCCCTACGGCCCCAGCGAGGTCTGGCAGCATCTGCCCCGGACTATCCAGAAGACCATCCTCGAGAAGCACATCCGCTTCTATGTCATCGATGGATTCACCGTCGCCCGCGAAAACGGCATGGGCACCCGCATCAACACCGTGATGCAGACCTGTTTCTTCGCCATCAGCGGCGTTCTGCCCCGCGACGAGGCGATCGATCAGATCAAGAAGGCCATCAAGAAAACCTACGGCAAGCGCGGCGAAGCCGTTGTCCAGAAGAACTTCGCCGCCGTAGACGCCTCGCTCGCCCAACTGCACGAAGTCAAGGTTCCCGACCACGTCACCGCGAAGTTCGATATCCTGCCTGCGATTCCAACGCAGGCTCCCGCCTTCGTCCGCGATGTGCTGGGTGCTATGGCCGCCGGCAAAGGCGATCTGCTGCCCGTCAGTGCGCTGCCTCCAGGCGGAACCTTCCCCACCGGCACGGCCAGATGGGAGAAACGCAACATCGCCCAGGTCATCCCGGTATGGGACCAGGACCTCTGCATCCAGTGCGGCAAATGCGTGATGGTCTGCCCGCACGCCGTCATCCGCGCCAGGGTCTATGACTCCTCGCTGCTGCCGAGCGCCCCCGCAACCTTCAAATCGGCGAGGCCGAAGTGGCGTGGTATGGACAGCGAGCTCTATACACTTCAGGTATCACCTGAAGATTGCACGGGCTGCCAGCTCTGCGTCGAAGTTTGCCCTGCAAAGAGCAAAGCCGACCCGGCCCACAAGGCGCTCAACATGCAGCCCCAGCAACCGCTCCGCATTCCCGAGCGCGCGAACTGGGAGTTCTTCGAATCCCTGCCTCTGGTCGCCCGCGACCGGCTCTCCACCTCCCAGGTCAAGGACATCCAGCTCCTCGAGCCGCTCTTCGAGTTCTCAGGGGCCTGCTCCGGCTGCGGTGAAACCCCCTACATCAAACTGCTCACCCAGCTCTTCGGCGATCGGCTCATGATCGCCAACGCCACCGGCTGCTCCTCGATCTACGGCGGCAACCTGCCCACCACGCCCTACTGCCAGAACTCCGAAGGCCGCGGTCCTGCCTGGTCTAACTCGCTGTTTGAAGACAACGCCGAGTTCGGCCTGGGTATGCGCCTTGCTGTCGATCAGCAGAAGACGTACGCGGAAGGCCTGGTTGCAAAACTGGCGCCCAGCCTCGGCGACGACTTCGTCCACGCCCTCCTCGAAGCCGACCAGACGAAAGAGCAGGGAATCAACGCCCAGCGCGAGCGTGTTCGCGAACTCCGCGCCAAACTCGCCACCATCGACTCCGAGCCAGCCCGTTCTCTTGATGCGGTTGCCGACACCCTGGTGCGCAAAAGTGTGTGGATCATCGGCGGCGACGGATGGGCCTACGACATCGGTTTCGGCGGCCTCGATCACGTCCTCGGTTCCGGCAAGAACGTTAAAGTATTGGTTCTGGATACTGAGGTTTACTCCAACACCGGCGGACAGATGTCAAAGTCAACGCCACGCGGAGCAGTGGCCAAGTTTGCTGCTGGCGGCAAGCTTACCGGTAAGAAAGACCTTGCCATGGAGATGGTCGCTTATGGCTACGTTTATGTGGCCCGAGTAGCCCTGGGCTCGAACGACATGCATACGGTCAAGGCGTTTCAGGAGGCCGAGGCATGGGACGGTCCGGCGATCATCATCGCCTATAGCCACTGCATCGCCCACGGCTACGACCTCACCCAGGGCCTCGACCACCAGAAAGCCGCCGTTAACTCCGGCTACTGGCCACTCATGCGTTACAACCCCGCTGTCCGAGCAGTAGGAAAGAACCCCTTCTTCCTCGACTCGCGCGCACCTTCAATTCCACTCAAGGATTACATCTACAACGAGTCGCGCTACACGATGCTCCAGCGTGCTCATCCCGATGTCGCCGAAGAACTGCTCAAAGAAGCGACCGACGACGTGGAGCGCACCTGGCGTGTGTACTCCGGCCGCGCTTCCATGCCGGGTCGTGAGTCTTCGCCCAACATCTCGCCGCGCAACGGTCACGAGCAGCCAGCGGCGCCAACGCCGCAAAAGGAAGAGTAGCCGCGGGCGACAATCAGCTTTTCGTCCCGGACCCGTTCCGGGCCTTCTGCCAGCGCCGGTCGCAAACCGCCGGCGCTGGCATTTTTTGTGGCCTAAGCTGCTGCTGAGCACGTGCCCATTCCAGGTTCTCCCAGGCGGCAAAGTGCTTAGCGACAAAAGGCACGCTTCCCGCGCCCCGCCCTGCTATCAGACCGACCGCGATCCTCCAGGCCCCGACGGCGGTCGCCATCAATCGATGAAAGATGCCCTCGTCGAATTCTTGCAGCCGAAGCCTGTACAGCATGGTGGTAATTGGCCCGGATAGTCCACTTTCGCGTTAGTTCGGATCGTACACAGAATGTGTATTGAAATCGGTTTCCTAACAGTACTAAGGTGACGTTACGTCCCGAAATGAAACAGAATCCACTACGGGGCGAGCCTCGCATGCAGCACCTCCATCAACACGATTTCTGGCTACCGATCTTCAGAAAAGGTCATGATGAACGACTTGTCTTCCTTGCCGTGCCCCCCGAGTCTCTCCAATCCGGTCTCTTCTCCCGTCCTGTCCAACATTCAGCGCAAGGGTAAAGCCCACACCACCACAACCTCCAATCCCACCAGCGGGCGTCAGATTCTGATCGTTGACGACGATGTATCGCTGGCTGGTTTCCTGTGCAGCGAACTCCAGGGCCAGAAGTACGCCGTTGATATCCTCCATGATGGCGAGGCGGCCTGCAGTCTCCTCGATGAGCAGCGTCACTACGATTTGCTGATCCTGGACCTCAACCTGCCGAAACTGGACGGCATCGGGCTGATTGAACGCATTCGTCCGGCGCGTCCGCGAACGCCCATCCTGGTTCTGACGGCGCGCAGCCGGGTCGAAGACAAGGTCACCGCTTTCCAGAGCGGGGCGGATGACTGCCTGACAAAGCCATTCTCGCTGGCGGAGCTGTTGGCGAGGGTTCAGGCGTTGATGCGACGCAATTCCGGACTGGTACCGAACTGCTCGCAATTGGCCGACCTGACGCTTTTACGCGAGGAACGTCGTGTGGAGCGAAACGGGCGCCGCATCGATCTGACACCGCGCGAGTTCGCGATCCTCGATGTGATGATGCGGAATGTCGGACGGCCCGTCTCTCGCGCCACCCTGCTCCAGGAAGTGTGGAACATGCCGGGCGAGCCTTCCACCAACATCGTCGACGTCTACATGAAGTACGTGCGCGATAAGGTCGATGGTCCCGGGGAACGGCGCCTCACGCACACCATCCGCGGGTTCGGATATGAGCTGCGGGATTCCGATGCATAGCACCCCGGTCAGCGGCACAAGCGAGACATCTGCGGCAAACGCATCTTCGGCAAAGTTCCACCGCGATCTCGCGAATGGACTGCACGCCATGGCGCAACCGCTGACCATGCTTCGAGCGTCGATCGAGGTGCTGGCCATGCCGCTGTCGGCAGGCATCGACCGGCAGAAGTATCTGGAAGTGTCTGCCGGAGCCGTGGAGCGCACTTGCCATTTGTTCGCGCGGGTACAGGACCTGGTCGCAGCTTCGATGATCGAAGCAGAGAAGGCGCCTTTTGATTTGTGGAGCATTGTCGCCAATGTTGTGGAAGAGCAGAGAAATCGGCTGCTTGCCTCCGGGGCCACGATCGCCGCGACAAAGACCGAAAATTCGATGCCGATTCTCGGAGACGCCGCGAGAACCGAGCAGGCGATTGTTCTTGTGTTGCGGCTGGCGGGGGAACTGGCCAATGCCGGCGATGTTATTGAACTTTCCGGATCGTCGTCCAGAGGGTTCCTCGAACTGTGCATCGAGAACAGCCGCCAACGCGGCAAGCCCGTCGATTCGACGGCGCGCCTGAATTTGGCTTTGGCCGAGGCGAATATCGCAAGTCAGCGAGGACGTTATGAATTTGTTGAGGATCCGTTTCGTGTCTCTCTGGCCTTGCCCCTGGCGGACCGCGGTCAACCGGAGATCGAAACAGACTTGAATCGTTGCGCACCTCAATCGATGCACTAAGCAGAGGCTTAGTCATCTTTTGAAATCACCAGCACAGTTCCCGGCGAGGTTGCGGGACGCCTGTTATGACCAGGCCCAACTGCTTCGCGGGTCATCTTCACTTGATACGTTTTTCGGAGAATGCAGTGGCGACTTCTGTGTTGTCTTCGTCGGTTTCGGATCGTTTTGAGGATCGTCTGCCCATCGATGTCTTTGTGGTCAGCTCCAACGCGCGGCTTCGCCAGGATCTGCAGACCAAACTGACGGCTCCCCGATGGCAGGTCTCTGAAGCCGGCAGCGGTGCGGGAGCCCTCGAACTCCTCCGTCAGCGCAATGCTGACGAAGCGATCCTGTTGCTGGACCCGGTGCTTCCCGATCTTGAGCCCGATGACTTCAGTGCCATTGTGCGGGACCGATATCCCAACCTGCAGGTGCTGATGCTCAATTCGCACACCGGTCAGCTGCTGGTCGGCAGCATGTCGCCAACCGGCGTTTCCACCATGCTGGCCGACGAAATCAACAAAGGCGGTGCGGCTGCGAGCACAGCGGTTCCCGTGACGCTGCCGGACACGTCGCGCCTGACCAGCGATCACAAGCCCCGCTTGCGCAGTATGATCGGCGATTCTGATGCAATGCTTCGCACCTTCACCATCACGCGCATGGTAGCGGCACGGAATACCACCGTTCTCGTCACAGGGGAAAGTGGTACAGGCAAGGATTTGCTGGCACAGGAAGTTCACCTCATCAGCTCGCGGCGAAATCAGCCTTTCGTGGTCGTGAACTGCTCGGCCATCCCCGAGCCTCTGCTGGAAGCGGAGTTATTCGGATACACCAAGGGATCCTTCACCGGAGCGGTACAGGCGCGCATCGGCCGGATTCATGCAGCCCACGGGGGCACGCTGTTCCTCGATGAGATCGGCGATATGCCGCTTTCGCTGCAGAGCAAGATTTTGCGCTTCCTCGAGCAGGGTGAAGTGCAACGTCTGGGAGGCAACGACAATCTGAAGGTAGACGTGCGAGTCGTTGCCGCAACCAACGCCGACCTGAAGGGCCTGATCGCCAAACAGCAGTTTCGCGAAGACCTCTACTACCGCCTGTCTGTCTTTCCGATTCATCTCCCGCCGCTGCGTGAGCGCATGGAGGACCTGGAACAGCTCGCGCAGGCCTTTGTGGCGAAGTTTGCGCCCGGCACGATGCTGAGCCGTGCGGCGCTGCAAATTCTGGAGCAGCATCGCTGGCCGGGCAACGTGCGTGAATTAAGAAATGCCATCGAGCGGGCGGTCATCCTGGCAGGGATGGAACGGGAAATCAAGCCCGAACACATTGTTTTGTAGGACTTTCGTTCCGAATCGGTGCGCCTGTTCCACTTTGGCACTCCAGGTGCAATTGCAATAGGCAAATGCTGCCTGGTTCTCATCCGGTTCCAATGAACGAGCCCAACGTTGCGGTGCTGCATAGCCCACAGCTGCTGGCCGATGCGTTCTCGGAATTTATCTCGGCGTCGGCCACCCTTGAAGCGTCCTATCGCGACCTGCAAAGTGAAGTGGCGCACCTGAGCATCGAGCTTGCTGAGCGCAATGCCGAGCTGACCCGCAGCCTCGAAGACAACAATCGAATGCGGGCAACCCTGCAGCAGATGATCGACTCGATGCCTTGCGGGGTTCTGGTGCTCGACGCAGCGGAGAGCATCGTCACCATGAATCCGGAAGGACACAGACTGCTTGGGCGGGGAAGCGCCCGGGCAAGAACGCTGCACGACCTGTCAGAGATCAGTCGTATCGATTTCGAAGCCCTGATCACGGAGACCGAGGGACAGCGCGACAACGAAGTTTGCCTCACAGCAGGGAGCAAAAAGCGCTGGCTCGCGATCGGCCGCCGCGAACTGGATGGCGCGCCCGCGGCACGGTTCCAGAGCATCTGGATCCTGCGCGATATTACTGCAGACAAGCTGGCGGAGCAGGAGCGGGAAAGCGCACGCCGGGCGACCACTTTGGCGGAAATTTCCACCATCCTCGCCCACGAAATTAGAAATCCGTTAGCGAGTCTCGAACTGTTCGCCGGACTGATCGAAGAAGATCGCGGTGGCACCGAAGAGTGGGTTGCCAATCTGCGGGCGGGTATCCGAACGCTCTCTGGAACCGTAAACAACGTTCTGAGCATGAATGGCGACGGCCACAAACAGCTTGCGCCGGTGAACTTGTCGGCGTGCGCGGCCAGCGGTGTAGAGTTTGTCCTGCCCATTGCGCGTCAGGCCGGCGTGAAGCTCCAGTTTTCGCCGGCGCAGACATCCATCACGGTTCGTGGGAATGAGGATGCGCTGCGGCAAATCCTGCTGAACCTGATCGCGAATGCAATTCGGCACACACCAGTGGGCGGCCTGGTCGAAGTTGCCGCGAAGGCCGAGACGCGGCACGGAGCTATCCGGGGCATCGTTACCGTGCGTGACAACGGTTGCGGTATCCCCCAGGACCAGCTGGCACACATCTTCGAGGCGGGCTTCAGCGGTACCGGAGAGTCGCCGGGACTGGGTCTTGCCGTGTGTAAGCGCCTCATGGCTCAGCATCATGGCGAGATTCGCGTTACGAGCCGTGTGGACCAGGGAACAGAGTTCGAACTGGAGTTTTCAGCAATATGACAGGTGAGACCGTGTCCTCGGTGATGGTGGTGGACGATGAGCCGGGCATCCGCACTGCACTGCGTGCCAATTTCTTGCGGCACGGCTGGCGCGTGGAGACGGCCTCGGGCGTCCGGGAGGCCATCCGCAATCTGGAAACCCGGGAATACGACCTTGTCGTTACCGACATTCGCATGCCCGACGGTAGTGGCATGGAAGTGATGCGCGCCGCGCGGAAAACCTCGTCCTCGACGGCGGTGATTCTGCTCACCGCTTATGGATCGGTTCCCGATGCGGTCACGGCCATGCGCGATGGCGCGCTGGATTATCTGACCAAGCCGATCCCGTTCGACCAGCTGCAGGCGACCGCCGCGCAGGTGATGCAGCGAGCGCAGCAAATGAATCGAAACGAAGGTGTCGTCCCAACCGTTGAACCTGAAACCGGCAATGGGCAAATCGTCGGCGGTTCATCGCTCCTCATGCGCGCTTTGCAACGTGCGCGCGCCGCCGCGAACACCGGCGCCGACGTGCTGATCGAAGCCGAGAGCGGAACCGGCAAGGAACTGCTGGCGCGCTTCATTCACGATGCAAGCGATCGCAGCCAGAAGCCGTTTGTCGCAGTCAATTGCGCGGCCGTTCCCGAGACGTTGCTGGAGAGCGAACTCTTCGGCCACGGACGTGGTGCATTCACAGGCGCAGTGGCCAGCCGGCCGGGCAAATTTGAATCCGCCAACGGCGGCACCATTCTTCTCGATGAGATCGGCGAGATGCCGCTCAACCTGCAGCCCAAGCTGTTGCGGGCACTGCAGGAGCGCGAGTTCGAGCGTCTCGGCGAAGGCCGCACGGTAAAAGTCGACATCCGCGTCATCGCGACGACCAACGTCTCGCTTGCGGAAATGGTCGAGAGAGGCCAGTTCCGCGCCGATCTCTACTACCGCCTCAATGTGATTCCGCTGAGCCTGCCGCCGCTGCGCGAGCGTCGCGACGACATTCCGATGCTGGCGCGGCATTTCGCGGAACAGTTCGCGGGTACCACTGGCGCCCTCCGTCCCCGCCTGCATCCGGATTTCATCGAGCGCCTGCAGTCACACAGCTGGCCCGGCAATATCCGCGAACTGGCGAACTTCATGCGACGCGTCATTACCCTCAGCGGCACGCTCGAGATCGATGCGCGCTGCTTCGAGATGGAGTTTCAGGGAATCAGCGCGCCACAGCGCACCGTTCCCGCCAAAACTGCGAGCATCCCGGCGCCGGCCGGCACACCCATCCGCGAACTGGAAAGAATGCACCTCGAAAACACTCTTGCCCTGACCGACGGCAATCGGACCCATGCAGCGGCCATGCTCGGCATCAGCCTGCGCACGCTGCGCAACAAGATTCGCGAATATGGTCTCCCTCCAAGGAGGTACGCATAGATGGCAGACGTTTCAATGCTGGAAATGCTCTCGGGCTATCTCAAAATAACGACCGATCGCCAGCAGGTGATCGCGTCGAACATGGCCAATGTCGACACGCCCGGCTACCACACGCGCGACGTCAACTTCCGTCAGGCGATGCAGGAGGTGATGAATCCTGGTGGCGAGCCCGGGATGGAAACGACCAGCCTCGAGATTCAGGGCCTGCCGGAGCGGGCGGACGGCAATAACGTAAACATCGACCGCGAGAGCATGCTGCTCTCCGAGACCCAGCTGCAGTACCAGATGGGCGTCCAGCTCATTAAGGAGCGGTTCCATACGCTTCTGACGGCGATCAAGGATTAGGGAGGCAAACCATGGGCTTCTGGGACATGATGAGCATCAGTGCTTCGGCGCTCGCGGCAGAAAGACAGCGCGCTGAAGTGACATCCGCGAACCTGGCGAACGCACAGACGACGCACACCGAAGGCGGCAGCGGCCCCTACGTTCGCAAGGAGGTCGTGTTCAGCGCGACCAATGCCTCGCCCTTCCAGACGATCTTCAACCGCGCTGGACATTTTGGAGCGCCTGCAGGCTCGGTGGAACTGAGCGGTGTGGTCGAAGACAGCGCGCCGCCGGTGATGCGGTACGAGCCGGGCAATCCCGACGCCAACAAAGAAGGCTATGTGGCCTATCCCGCGATCAATCCGATCACGGAAATGGTGGATCTGATGGACGCGACACGCGCCTATCAGCTGAACGCATCCGCGGTCACCTCAGCCAAGCAAATGGTTCAGGAATCGATCGACATTCTGAAAACGACATAACGACGGAGCAGCACGATGAGCAACATTAGTCTCGGTGGTATTCAGGGCGCGGTC
>DASZYN010000195.1:0-1744 GCA_035545435.1 Acidobacteriaceae bacterium
CTCGTCCCCCGCATCGGAGCACCACGAGAAACATTCCTGCGCCGGCGCGCCATCGCAGTGGGCGTCATGCTCTTTGTCCTGCTGTTGATCGCGTGGGGTCTGCGCGCGTTCTACGAAGGTCCGGCAGGGTAGAACGGTCGAAGGGCTCCAGGATTGGCCCGGAGCCGCGAGTGGAAATCTTCCCAAAACGAATGAACTACCGCGTCGCGGTGGCAGCGAACTTCTTCACCATAGCGAGGAGCAACTTGCGATCGCTGTCGTTCAGGTTGGTCGAATACCGCCGGATCTGCGTCAGGAAGCGAAGCTCATCGTCGGAAAGCTTCTGTGACTGCAGCTGCCGTCCCAAAGTATCTTCGGCAAAAAGCTGAGCGAGCGGAAGTTCCAGCGCCCCGGCAATTTTGGCCAGAGTGTCAAGCGAAGGAACCGTATGCCCGTTTTCGACGCGGGACAAATAACAACGGAGAAGACCGGTCCGCTTCTCAATGTCCCCCTGCGAGAGCCCCTTTTGCAGCCGATAGCCCCGGATAATCGTTCCAATTTTCATAGTGGTGGGTGTACAAACGCACTTTCCCCTGTGAACAGCAAGGCAGGAATTCTGTGATATTGCCTGCATAGTTAACACGTTCGGGGAATCACAAGCAAGCAATATTTTTCCGCCTTTAGTAACCTCGGCAGGAACCCGGGGATGTTACCACCCGCCGCGAATCACACGTTTTTCAAAGACTTACGGAAGCAAAAAGCCGGACGCCCCGTCCCTCCCTCCCACGCTTCCCATCCCCGCCCGGAACCGGATCCCCGCAACGATTGCAACCGAGCTGCTCCCTCCGGTTTGTGACGTTCTCCCCTCACTGCAGTCACCGCGCCCGCCGGCGAGATCGGTTTCCCGGCACTCCCCGTCGCGTCCCTCAAACCCAATCTGGCCCCTCTCCAGGAAACTTTTCCTCCCCCTGCCAGTTTTTCCGCTGCTTTTGCGCCTGAAGGGCAGCGATCGCAGTGACCGGATCCCCTGACTCGCCGGCCCTCCGCTCCGCAACCCAGTTCACACCCAAAGGAGATTTGCCATGACTCAGCGCTTCTTCAGAATCTCGATCCTTCTCGCCCTCGCCTTCGCGGCCTCGCAGACCCTTCTCTCCGCTCAGGAGAGAAGCTCCCTCGATGGCGTCTGGGCCGTCACCGTTACCGTCACCAACTGCACCACCGGCGCGCCCATCCGCACCGTCGCCTCGCTTCAGCAATTCCACCCCGACGGTTCCATGATCGAGACCGCCAACACCGCCTCCCGCGGCATCAGCGAAGGCGTCTGGAACCCCGTCGGCCGCCACACCGTCGCCGCCTTCTACTGGTTCTACCGCTACAACCCCGATGGAACCTTCGCCTCCCGCGCCACCATCACCGACAAAATCGTCCTCGGCTCCCAGGGCCAGTTCACGTCCAACGGCATGGTCCAGGACTACGACGCCACCGGCGCCCTGCTCACCACCGGCTGCTTCACCCACTCCGCCACCCGCCTCGCCACCAGCGTCGGCCCCCACGGCGACGACTGGAACCACTGAGCCTTCACTCCCAGGGCCGGCTGCGATCAACCCATCCACGACCGGCCCAGGGATCGCCCCGCGCTTTCTCACTTGAATCCCTCCCTGTACGCGATTACATTGCGGGTGGTGGTGATCGACATGCCTTCCTCTGCTCTGCCGCGGCTCTCCCGCAAGTTTTCCCTCTCTCTCCTCCTCATCCTCCTCACCGC
>DASZYN010000196.1:0-5175 GCA_035545435.1 Acidobacteriaceae bacterium
GAGCGGATCAGTGGCCGCGCCTGGTCGATCGACGCTTCCACCTTTCCCTCATACTCCCGGACGTTGGCCATGTATCGGTCGCGCTCCTCTGCAGTCGAGGCCAGCATCACGTTCTTCTCGGCGCGCGATACATAAATTACCCACACGTTCGCCTGCTTCAGATAAAGCAGTCCCATCGTCTCGTTCGCATAGGTCGAATCGGCCAGATCGGACATCTTTGCCATGTTGGCGATGCCGATCCAGCCCACCACGGCCGAAATGGCGGCCACGACGACAAAACTCGCAATCAGCTTCGTGCCAATCTTCATGTCATAGAACCACTTCATCTGCTTTCTCCCCGTTCATCGCGCAACCATGCACTGCGCAGAGCGCCGCATTCGCCGGCATTATCCTCGCCGGAGTTCTTCCAGATTGATCGCCACATCCCGAACTGTCTTTACTGAATTTCTTTCTCACTGCACCGCAGAGCTGCTTTTGTTCCGGATTGGAACTTTCCCTTTCCGGCCCTCACCGTCGAAGGGTGCCGTCTCCCTGCCGGACGAACAACCGGTTCCTGTCGCACGCGGATTCGGTGGCGCAAATAGCTCTTCCCCGTTATCGGCTCTGCGCTGCGCCGGATGAGGAAACGCATCCCGGCCGAGGCCAGCCAATCCCATTTCGGAAACAACTCAACCGAAGCTGCGCGGGAATCCTCACCCTCCCTCCTCCGCCGCCGATACCTTCAGCAACCGCCGTTCTCGGCGGAGTTGCCTATGAAGACCTCTGCTCTGTTTTGTTCTCTGACCGTCTCCGTCGTCGCCGCTGCCTTCCTGGTTCCGGCCGGCATCGCACAAACCGCCCCTTCGGCTTCCGGCTCTGTTGTGAAAACCTCGAAGCCGGCCAGGCCAGGAGCCGGCGTCTCTTCGCAGGATGTCGATGCGTTGCGTCGGGCGATCGAACAGCAGCAGACCGAGCAGCAGCAACAGCTCGACCAGCTCCGGCAACAGAACGACGTGCTCGCTGCGCAGCTCCGTGCCGCCGAGGAACAGTTGTCCCGCACACAGCACCAGATCGACCAGCTCGGCGCCGCGTCGCAGCCTCAAATCACAGATCTCCAGGCTGCGGTCGCCGCTCTCAAAACCGCGCAGAGCGCCAGCACTGCCTGGGTCGATCAGCAGAAAAAGCTCGAACCGGCCCGCGAAAACCCCACGGGCCTCCGCTACCGCGGCCTGACCCTTGTGCCGGGCGGCTACTTCTCCGCCGATGGGCTCTTCCGCAGCCACGCTGAAAATGCCGACATCAATACCAGTTTTGCCGCGATCCCGTGGGACGCGGCGCCGATGTCGCATCAGAGCGAGTTCCGCGCCACGGCTCGAGCCACCCGGCTTACCCTGCGCGCCTCCGGCGCTGCGGGCCGTGCGACCGTCACCGGCTATTTCGAAACCGATTTCCTTGGCAGCGGATTTGCAGCCAGCGAAGTTCAGACCAACGGTTACAGCAATCGCGTCCGCCAGATGTGGGGCCGTGTGCAGTTCCCCAATGGCTGGACCTTCGCCGGAGGCCAGATGTGGTCCCTGATCACGATGAACCGCACCGGCATCGAAAACCTCACCGAATACGCCCCCGGCATGATTGACGCGACCATTCTTCCCGGCTATGACTATGCCCGCCAGACCAGCTTCCGCGTTACCCGCAGGTTTACCGCCTCCAAATCCACGGTCGCCTTCTCCCTTGAAAACGCGGCCACGGTTGGCAACACGCCCGCCAATGTTCCCTCTTCGATCGCTGGCATCCTCTCCGGCCTGTCCACCACCGGAACCGGCGTACTCAGCAACACCACCTACTCCACCAACGTTGCCCCGGACCTGATCGGCAAAATCGCCTTCGATCCCAGGCTCGGTCACTTCGAAATCAAAGCCGTGGGCCGCACCTTCCGCGATCGCCTTAACTCCACCGCGACCGTCCCCGGCAAGAACAACACGCTTCCCGGCGGCGCGATCGGTGCTTCAGCCTATCTCCCCGTCGGCACTCCCAAAGTCAGCTTCCTCGCTCAGGCCATGTACGGCGCCATCGGCCGCTACGGCGCAACCTCCACCGATGTCATCGTCAAACCCGACGGCTCCCTCTCCGCAGAGAAGTCCATCCATGGCATCACCGGGTTTGAATATCGTCCGTCCCCCCGCATGGATACTTACCTTTACGGTGGAGAGGAATACCTTCCCCGTAACTACGGCTACGGCCTCAAAACCATCGATAACTCGAAATGCTTCGCCGAAGCCGGCTTCTCCTGCTCGGCCGGCCTCAAAGTTCTCGACTCAGCGGCCACTGGCTTCTGGTACCGCTTCTACAAAGGTCCAGGCGGCACCCTCCAATACGGAGCCAGCTATATCTATATCCTCAAAGAAGCCTGGTCCGGCGTGGGCGGTGCTCCCCACGGCGTCGACAACATCGTCGAATCATCCTTCCGCTACTACATTCCCTGATCGATCTGGCTTGCAATTCCTGGCCTCCGGCTGAACTGGCCGGAGGCCTTTTTCTCTGCGCTGCCGATCGCCTGCTGCCTGTTCCATGCTCCCTGTTGCCTGCTCCCGGTTGCTGTTGCCTAATTGCCTGCTGCCTGTTGTTCTGTCTCACTTCGGGACAGGTAACGCCCCCTCAGTACTTCCTGGGAATTGCAGGCGACGTTTCCGGCAATAGAATCGGCAGCTAGACACCCGGCTTGAACGCCCTGTGTCAAAATCGCGCCCTGCCGGAGCTCCCGAGCCTTCTCGATTCGCTCCCGCCGCGTCGAATGGAAAGGATCGTCCCCATGCGCTTCTCAGTTGCAACCCTGCGCCCTCTCCTCCTCACCGCATCCGCTGCCGCTCTCGCCATCTCCGCTCTCGCGCAACCCATCCCTGCCGCAACCGCGATTCCTATCGTCCTCACGAAAACCATCACCGCCGGACAGGCCCATCCCGGCGACCCGATCGCCGCCCGGACCCTGCAGGCCGTTCTCCTCCCCGGCGCGCGCCTCCTTCCCGCCGGAACTCTGCTGACCGGCCACATCGTCACCGCATCTCCATTCCACTTCGACGCCACCCCTTACGCCGCGCAACAGCCTTCCACCCTGTCCATCCACTTCGACGCCATCGAGCACGGCTCCGCCACCCCCGTCAGCCTCTCCCTTCGCGCCATCGCCGGATCCGTCGCCTCCCATGAAGCTCAGGTCCCGCATCTTCTCGATGAGACCGACGGGTCCAATACGCGCGAACTCATTGGCGGCGAAACCGCCTCGCCCCTCGACAAAACCATCCAGGCTCCCGATGGAACCATCGTCGGCTACAACCGCACCCAGGGCCTCTTTGCCCACCTTCTTGCCGCGGCCAGCCCGGCGGATCCGAACCTCACCTGCAACGCCACCAGCACCGAGCAGTCCCTCGGCCTTTTCTCCGCCGATGCCTGCGGAGTCTATGGCCTCAACGCGGTCTCCCTCGCGAACAACGGCGTCACCGACGGCACGTTCCTCCTCGAATCCCGCCAGCGCTCCGTCCAGCTCGACGCCGGCACCACAGCACTCCTCGAGGTCCTCTCTCGCTGACGTATTCCGGCTTTCCCGGTAGCGCTTTCCGCTGACCGCTTTTTCGCTAACCGGTTCTTAGCCAACCGCTTCATCGCTAACCGGTTGACCGCTAACCGGTTCATAGCTGGCCGCTTTTCAGCTAACCAGTCCTTACCTCCGCCGTGGTATGCTCCCGTCACACAGGCCCCCTGGCGACCCATGCCCGGGGGAAGGGCGAATCCCCCGCTTGCCCTGTCTCGCGCCCCAGGTCCCACCCCAGGGAAACCGCGCAGGAGGATCGTCCCTATGACCACACGCCCGGCTCGCACTCCGGTGCTCATCCTCACCGTGCTCAGTCTCGGCTGCGCCCCCTTCCACGCCCAGGGCAAAAGCAAGAGCGGAAGCACCGCAACCGCCGGCTCCTCCCCGGGCAGCAGTTCCTCCACCAGCGCTTCCCCCGCCGCGGCCGACCGCCCCTTCTCCATCGAAACCGAAATGTTCACCTACAAGGCCGTCGAACACAACAGCGCCGTCATCGCCTGCGACACCGCGCAGTATCTCTTCAATGGCCAGGTCTCCGATGCGCCCACAGGTTCGCACGCCCCATGCATCATCTCCGGCGCGTCCGCCCGCCCCGGCGTCGTGCTCATTTCCTCCGGCAGCACCCTGCTCTCCGACTTCCAGAACTGGCGCGCCGACATGTCCAGCATGCAGGGCCTGGTCGCTCATGCGAATCAAACCTGCGTCGCTAACCCCGAAAAGGCCGGTAGCCCGGAACAGCCGGGCCAGCCGCCGGCACAGCAGCCGCCGCAGCAACACCACATGCGTTCCAGGGGATTGCTCGGCAGCGCGCTCGGCAGTCTGGCCGACCCCACCGAGGCCGCATCCATCGCCGGTCAGGTCATGGGAATGTTCAGCAGCAATCAGTCCGTCACGTCCGTTATCGGCACCGTTCAGGATCCCGCGCTCATGAACGAAGTCGCGCGCCAGCTGCGCGCGCTCAACGTCCAGGTCCTCATCCCCGAGCTCTACAATCCCTACTCCCTCGGCGCCATCGACTCCGCCCACTCGCCCTACATGCAGAACATGCAGAGCGTCTTCGACGCCTACGACAAGTGCAGCGAAGACAAATCCGGATACCCCGCAACCTCGGCCCAGGCCGCCGACATCGATGCCGTGCTCACCAGCATCCAGTCCTTCCTCAAAGAAGCCTTCGCCTCCGCTCCTCGAGCCTCAACGGCCGCCACCACCGCTGCTCCCGTCGATCCCGGCGCACAGACCGAGGGCACTCCCAGCAGCCCGCCCTCCCACTTCGCCTCCGTCATCGCTGCCGACGCCCTCGCAAGAAAAATCGGCTTCTCCGCGTCCGGCGCTCCCGATCCCAACAGCCCCTGGCACGATCTGCTCTGGGTCAAGGCGCTCGAGTCCGGCGGCTCCGTCACCAAACAGAGCAACCTCTTCGGCACCAAAGTCCTCTTCGGCGGCGGCGCCGTCGACACCTACTCCGTCTTCAACCTCGAAGGCGACGTCGTCTGCGCCGGCAATGTCTACAGCTTCCAGCAGCCGGTCAACGTCAAAGATGTTCAGAAAGCCGTCAACGTCCCCAGCCCCGACCCGCCCGCCAAATGGATGTCCGAGCACAGCACCTGCGCCCC
>DASZYN010000197.1:0-6297 GCA_035545435.1 Acidobacteriaceae bacterium
TGATGAACACATCGCCGGACGGCAACTTCGGCGTCGCTTCCCCGACCAAATTCAACAACTGGCGCGCGCAAACCAGCGTTCTGCAGGATGTCTCCGCGTATGACTTCGGCGGTCCCGGCTTCAATCTCACCGGCGAAGTCCCCGAGCAGGTGCACGGCATTCATGTTTCAGAAGCGTACTTCCGCCTCTTTGGCGCCCCCGTGATCCTCGGGCGCACCTTCACTCCGCAGGAAGACTCGCCCAACGGCGGGCACGTCGTCGTCATCAGCTACGGCCTCTGGCAGCGCAAGTTCGGCGGCAATCCGAAAATCGTCGGCACTGCCCTGTCTCTCGGCAATGAGCCCTACACGATCCTCGGCGTCATCGGCCAGCAGTTTCCCTCCGATCCCCCCGCCGACATCTGGCTGCCCTTCCAGATTGACCCCAACAGCACCAATCAGGGTCACTTCTTCCTGGCAGCGGCGCGGTTGAAGCCTGGGGTGACGCTCGCGCAGGCCAACGCGCAAATGAAGCTTGCCTACGAGGAGTTCCGCCGCCGCTGGACTCTGGCCGATCCCAAGGCCAGCTTCGGTGTGCAGCCTCTGCGTGACTCCATCGTCGCTGGCGCTCGTTCTTCGCTGCTGGTTCTGCTCGGAGCCGTCGGCTTCGTGCTGTTGATCGCCTGCGCAAACGTGGCCAACCTGCTGCTGGTCCGCGCCAGCGGGCGCAAGCGGGAATTTGCCATTCGCGCCGCAATGGGCGCCGGTCGTGGCCGCATCGTCCGCCAGCTGCTCACCGAAAGCGTTGTGCTCGCGCTCACGGGCGGCATTCTGGGTTTGATCGTCGGCTACGTCGGCGTGCGCGCCCTGTTCACTATAGGCACGGCCCAGTTGCCGCTCGTCGGCAAAAATGGCGCCGCCGTCGGGCTCGACTGGCGCGTGCTTCTCTTCACCCTTGGCATCTCGCTGCTCACCGGGATTCTCTTTGGACTCGCCCCCGCCATCGGCGCCTCGCGCCCCGACCTGAACACGACGCTCAAGGAAAGCAGCAACCGCTCCGGCACCGGCTTACGCCACAACATCACCCGCTCGCTCCTGGTCATCAGTGAAGTCTCTCTCGCGCTCGTGCTCCTGATCGGAGCCGCCCTGCTCATCCGCACGTTCATCGCGCTGCGCCACGTCGACCCGGGCTTTGACGCCCGCAACGTGCTCACCATGGAGATGTCCCTCACCGGGGACCGCTTCCAGAAGACCGCTGCCGTTGCGCAGCTCACTCTTGAAGCTCGCCAGCGCATCGATGTCGTACCTGGCGTCGAAGCCGCCGCATCCACCTGCTGTCTCCCCCTGGAAGGCGGTTTCGGCCTGCCCTTCGACATCGTCGGCCGCCCGCAGGGCAAAGACCCTAACACGGGCGGAGCCGGATGGATGAACACCTCGCCCGGCTACTTCGCCACCTTCCACATCCCCCTGCGCGGCCGCGACTTCACCGACCAGGACAGCGGCTCAGCGCCTCTGGTCGTCATCATCAACGAAACCATGGCGAAAAAGTGGTGGCCGAAAGAGAACCCCATCGGCCAGCAAATCGTCATCGGCAAAGGTGTCGGCCCGCAGTTCGCCGAAGGCCCTCGCCAGATCATCGGCGTCGCCGGCGACATTCGTGACGGCGGCCTCAACCGCGATCCCCGCCCGCTGATGATCGTGCCCCAGGCCCAGGTCACCGATGGCGTGACGGCGCTGAACGCCGGCATCGGTCCGGTCGCATGGATCGTGCGCACGCACGGCGACCCGCATCAATATATATCCTCCGTGACAGAACAACTCCGCCAGGCCAGCGGTGGATTCCCTGTCGCCCGCGTGCGCCCCATGGAAGAAGTCGTCTCCAACTCCACCGCGCGCGAGGACTTCAACATGATGCTTCTGACCATCTTCGGCGCATCCGCTCTGATTCTCGCGGCCATCGGCATCTACGGCCTCATGGCCTATTCGGTGCAGCAGCGCACTCAGGAGATCGGCATTCGCATGGCGCTCGGTGCCGACCGCTCCCGCATCCGGTCGCTGGTCGTCTGGCACGGGATGCGCCTGGCCATTGTGGGAGTCGTCATTGGTATCGGTGCGGCCTTCGGCCTCACCCGCTTCATCGCCAGCTTCCTCTTCGGCGTCAAAACCTGGGATCCCTTCGTATTTGTAACCGTGCCGATCATCTTATCGGCGGTGGCACTGCTCGCTGTCTGGATGCCGGCCTCGCGGGCATCGCGGCTCGATCCCCAGCAGGCGCTAAGGATCGAATGACAGCGCACCGTAAGTGCCTTCCGCTGGTTCTCGTCTTCTGCACGCTGCCTCTCGTCGCACAGCAGACGGGCCTCGACGCATCGATCGATGCCTACGTCAAACCCTATGTCGACACCAACAACTTCTCCGGCGCGATCCTCGTCGAACGCGACGGCAAAGTTCTCCTGCAGAAGGCATATGGCTTTGCCGATCGCGAACACCGCGTCGACAATACGCTGAAGACGCGCTTTCACGTCGCGTCCATTTCCATGCAGTTCACCGCCGCGGCCGTGCTGCGCCTTGCCGACCGCCGCCAGCTTTCGCTTGACGACACCATCGGCGACGTCCTGCCCGGCATTCCTGGTGCGAATCGCATCACGATCCGCGATCTGCTCACCGAACGCTCCGGCCTGCCCGACATCAACTCCTTCGCCGACTATAACGAGGTGCTGCAAAAGCATCAGACCCCAGCCTCCCTCGTCGCAAAAATCAACGGCAAGCCGCTGCTCTTCCCACCCGGTTCGCAGTTTTTGCACGAGGAACACTCCGCCTACAATCTGCTCGCGCTCATCGTCGAACAAAAGACCGGCCTTCCCTTTGCGGCCGCCATGCACAACCTCGTCTTCCAGCCCGCAACGCTCAACGGCTCTTTTATCGACGACGACTCTCCGCTCGACATCACCGACAGGGCAATCGGCTACCAACCGGCCGGCGTCTCCGATCTCCAACCGGCAACCCAGATCCACTGGTCGGCCAAATCCGGCAACGCCTCCGTCTGCACCACCGTCGGCGACGAGGCACGCTGGGTGGATGCCCTCTTCAACGGCTCCCTGCTCACCGCCGCTTCCCGCACCGCCGTACTCGAGAACCCGCAGAATATCGGCTATGGCTGGTTCAGAGCGAACAAAGAACGCTTCAGCGAAACCGCGTATTACATGAATGGACGCGCCCCCGGCTTCGCATCCTTTGTTCTCTACCTTCCGCGCGAACGCCTCACCGTTGTTGCCTTCAGCAACATTTACTCCTCGGCCACAACCACCATCGGATACGATATCGCCGCGATCGCTCTCGCCCTCCCGTATGACACGTTCACGGCAGCCTCGCCCCTTACAAGCGCCGCCATCGCCGGTTCGACAGGAACCTTCCAGTTTGGGCCCGATTTCTACCAGAGGAATGCGAAGCTCGAATTGATCTCCGCCTCGGGCGGCCTGGCGCTTCACTGGCCTTCCGGCGATCTCTCCCCACTCATCCCGCAATCATCAGATCACTTCATTGATCGCAGCTATTGGGAGAACGTCTCCATCGAGCGCGATGCAGCGGGTCACGCAGTCGCTCTCAACTACGACCGTTTTCGCGGGCCGGTCGTACCCACGCCCTGAACCCGTTGCGCCGCGCGAACCCGTCGCAGCAGACTACTCCGCCCGCAATGCCTCCACTGGATTCACCCGCGCCGCCCGTCGTGCGGGGATGAAACTCGCCAGCAGCGCAAACGCACCCAGCACCACCGCCACCCCACCCAACGTCGTGAGATCCCACGCCCGCACGCCAAACAGTAGGCTCTTCATTGCCGCCGAGGCGCCAATCGACAGCCCAAGCCCCACCGCGATGCCGATGGCTGCCAGCAAACCCGCCTCTTTGAGGATCAGCCGATGCACGGCGCCGCGCTGCGCGCCCAGCGCCATCCGCACGCCGATCTCGCGCGTACGCTGGCTCACCGAATACGCAACGACTCCGTAAAGCCCTACGACACCCAGTACCAGCGCCAGCACCGCGAACCCGCCCACCAGATACGCCGACAGCTGATGCATCACGGCCGTAGGCGATTGCTCAATCTGCTGCTCCATCGTGATCTCTCCGTACACGCCCAGGGCCGGATGGATCGCGCGCAGTGTCTTCACAAGTTCCGGCAGAAACGCCTTATCGTCTCCTCGCACACGAACTGCAAGAGCGAAGAAAGCGTCCGGGCCACTACTGATCGAAAAATACTCTGTGGGCAGCGGATCGTTGTCCAGGGCGGCCTCGCGCACGTCGGCCACGACGCCAACCACCTGGCGCATCGACTTCGGTGACAGCTTGATGTCGCCAATCATCTTCCCAACCGCATCCTCACCCGGAAAATATTTCCGCGCCAGGGTCTGATTGATGACCGTCGTCCTTGGATGATTCTCGTCGTCCTGTGCAGTGAACAGGCGGCCCTCCACCAGTTTCGCCCCCAGCGTCCGCATGTAATCCGAGCTGATATCCCGTTCCATAACATCGTTATGTTCGCCGTGAAATGGTTGGCCAGGAATGCGGATCCAGTCCGTGTCGCAATAGCACTGCACCGGCAAATCGCTCGACAGCCCCAGCGATTCGACGCCGGGCAACCCACCCACTCGCGTGTCAATCTCCCGGTACAGTGCCCTCAGTTCTTCTGGCTTCTGGCTCGCAGGATCGGTCATCATCAATTGCACGGTCGCCAGATGCGTTGGATCAAACCCAAGATCGACGTGCAATAGCCGATAAAGACTCTTGCCCAGTAGCCCCGCTCCAGCCAGCAGCACCATCGCAATAGTCAGTTCCACGACAACAAGGTTCGCGCCCAGCTTGCGCCAGAATCGCCCTGCCGCAGTCCGGCCGCCCTCGCTGAGGGCTTCGTGAATATCACGAACAGCGAGTCGCATCGCCGGCGTCAGCGCCATGAGCAACAGAGCCAGCAGAGCAACGGTTGCCGCGAATGCCCAGGTATGCAGATTGAGTCCGACATTCTGCAGAAATGGCGCCCCCTGAGCAATTTGTTTCGGAAACAAACTGCGCAGCAGCGACATCATGCCTGCAGCCGCTAAGACTCCCGCACCACAGCCGGCGATCGCCAGCAACAGCGCCTCGGTGATGAATTGCCGCAGCAACCGCGCCGGTGTCGCGCCCAGCGCGCCCCGCACTGCAATCTCCCGCCTCCGGCTTTCCGATCGCACCAGCAGCAGGCTCGCCACGTTCACGCACGCGATCAGCAACAGCAGGCCCGCGCCCGCCAGCAAGGTAAGCAGAATCGGCCGAACCTTGCCGACGATGAACTCCGAGAGCGGCTGCACGCTGGCACCCTGGCCCGTATTCGACGTTGGAAACTGAATGGCAAGCTGCGCTGCAATCTTTTGCAGGTCCGCGCGCGCCTGCTCGATTGTCACACCGTCACGCAGCCGCCCCACGCCGTCCAGATTGTGACAGCTCCGGCGCTGCTCGCATCCGTTCTTGTCGAGTAACGGCACCCAGAGTTCCGCTCCGCCGCGAGGAGCGAACGCGAAGTCGCGCGGCAGCACCCCGATAATCGTGAACGGATCGCCGCTCAGGCTGATCTTTTCCCCAATCACGTCCCGCCGCCCGCCGAAGCGCGTCACCCACGTGCCGTAGCTCAGGATCGCGATCTTCGCTCCTCCCGGCTTATCCTCGCCCGGTCGAAAATCGCGCCCCAGAATCGGCTGCACACCCAGGGTGTGGAAGAACCCGTCGCTGACTCGCGCCGCCGGCACCGGCTCCGCACTCGATCCCCTTCGCAGCAGAAAGCCGCTGCCGGTATAAACATCGATCGACTGCAGCGTCGTGTTCAGTCGCTTCCAGTCCTCGTAGTCGTCGCGTGAGATATTGGAGCGCGGAAATGCCGCCGCGCTCTCATCCACATCCACCAGACGATTCTGCTGCGCATACGGCAGCGGCTGAATCAGCGCCGCGTCGACAAAGCCGAAAATGGCCGAACTCGCGCCAATACCCAGCGCCAGCATCAGAATCGCTGTCACAGCGAACCCCGGGCTTTTGCGCAGTTGCCGCAGCGCGAATCGCAGATCCTGCGCAATCGTCTCCGCCCGGAATCCGACCGCCTCATGGCTCTGCTCGCGAATCCGCGTCGCATTGCCGAATTGCCGCGCCGCTGCGAAACGCGCCGCCTCCGGCGTCATTCCGCTCTCCTGCAGATCCTTCGCCATCTGCTCGCGATGGAACGCCATCTCTTCCTCAAGTTCCCCGGCGTATGTCTCCCGGCCGAAGAGCAGCTTCAATTTCCGCCAGAAATTTCCGAAGC
>DASZYN010000198.1:0-2335 GCA_035545435.1 Acidobacteriaceae bacterium
AAGACTATACCATGTCATTACCTTGATTGTACCCTAATTGCCGCCCTTCCCGATCTCCTTCGTAACCGCCGCCCCCAGCACCTTCCCCGGCCCCGGCTCCTGCACAAACGCCACCACCCGCAGATTCCCCGCATCCGCCCCCTGCCCCACCTTCACCCTGAAGTCCTGAACGAACGCCTTCCCCTTCTCCACCTTCCCGATCTTCACCAGCGACTGCACCACCCCGACATTCGTCAGCTTCTTGCCGTGGTTCTCGCCGCCCAGCACGTCCGTCTCCGTCTTTTCCAGCGCCACAGCAACAAACACATCGCCGTGTTTGCCCCCGGTCCCATCGGCGTCCACCTTGCCGGTCAGCTCGCCATTGGCCAGCGCCACATCGTCAATCTTCACCGCCATGGTCTGCGCGAGCGCCGCCTTGTCGAGGCTCGACTTCACCTCCTCGGTCTTCCACGGATGAACCTCAACATCGCCATCCACGACTACCTGCGGCGTGTACACATTGCTCTGCCCCAGGCCGCGCTCGTAATTGCTTTGCCGCTCGGTCAGCGCCGGCGACGAGAACGGATCCTTCCACCCATCGTGATCCCAGTAGTCCACATGTTCGCTCAGCAGGATGATCTGCCCGCGCGCAATCGGCTGAAACTGGTCCAGCCGCGCTGCCCAGGCATCGATCGGCGGACAACTCGAGCATCCCTCCGACGTGAACAGCTCCATCAGAATGGGCGTCCGCCCCGCACTCGGTTCCGCCGCCCGCGCCCCAGCGCACGCGCCCAGCAGAAACACCACTGCGACCCCGCAACCCGCGGATAATTTCGCTCTCATGCTGTGAGATTATGCCGACTGAGTCGGTCCCGCACCATAGCCACTCGCAGCGGCGGCGGCGCTCTTCCGGAACGCCGAGCGCGGAACTCCGAACGCCAGCCCTACCCCTTGGGCGCGAAGTACCCCTCGCGCACGCGCACCATGAATCGCCGGTCCAGACAATACAAATAGATAGGTCGGAATTCCCCATTGGCCTGAAAGTCCGCAGGCTTGTACACGAGCGCGTACTGGCTGCGCAGCTCTTCCTGGATCAGCGCGAAGCTGTTCGCCATGTCTTCCATGCGCGGCGGGAAAAAGGCTTTGCCGCCCGTCGCCTGGGCCATCTTTTCCAGCACTTGGTCGCCGCGATCGCGGGTCGGACTATTGTCCGTGCTGATCGCATAGATGATCGTCTCGGCGCGCTGGCACTCTTTAATCGCGTCTTCCAGATACGCGTGGCTCTGGTTGTCGTCGCCGTCGCTCACCAGCACAATGGCCTTGCGCACCGGCTCCTGCCCCCGCGAGGTCAGCAGCTTATCCCGGCATGCGCTGTACACCGCGTCATAGAGCGCCGTGCCGCCGCCCGATCGCATGTCCCGGATCCCTTCCGTCAGCGCATCGAGGTTATTGGTCCAGTCCTGCTTGTAGTCCGGCGTCACGTCAAAACCTTCAATGAACGCCTTGTCCGACTGCGGCCGCAGAATCTCCAGCAAAAACGATGTCGCCGCCTGCTGCTCAAACTGGAATCGCTGCCGAATCGAAGTACTCGTGTCGATCAGGATTCCCACCCGCAGAGGCAGGTTCGTCTGCTGCGTAAAGCTGTACACCTGCGCCGGCGCCTTGTGGTCGTCCAGCAGCGCAAACTGGTTCTGCTGCAGGTTCTTGATGAAGTGCCCGTGCTTATCGGTGACCGCGAACTCAAGATAGACCTCGTTCACCGGCACGGTGATCGTGAACTGGCCCTGATCGCCACTTTGCTGTGGGTTTTGCCCGTTCGGCGCGGTCTGCTGGGCTGGCGCAGACGCGCCTGGTCCGGCAGCGCCCGCGGCGGGAGCCGTCGTATTCGCACCGGGAGCAGGGGCGGGTGCTTCAGTCGTCTGGGCCAGAAGTCCGGTGGCGCTCAGTGCGCACGCCAGGGCCAGGAGGGGTCGTATCACGGCGGTTCTCATTGACGGTGTGACTCTATTTTACCTTGTGGGGTCAACGCCGCCCTCCATCGAAAGCGTCACCTCGGCCTTTCCCTCGGGCCACCGCGTACCATGCTTGCCACCTCTGCTCGACCCTGGCACAATCGAGCCATGCCCGATTCGCAGAAGTCCGCCGTCTCCACCCCGCACGCCCCCGCCGCCATTGGACCCTACTCGCAGGCCATCCGCCTCGGCAACCTCCTCTACACCTCCGGCCAGATCGCCCTCGATCCGGCCACGGGCCAGCTCGTCCCCGGCGCCATCGCCGAGCAGACCACCCGCGTGCTCGAAAACCTGAAAGCGATCCTCACCGCCGCCGGCACCGATCTCGCCCGCGTCATCAAGAC
>DASZYN010000199.1:0-20865 GCA_035545435.1 Acidobacteriaceae bacterium
AGCGAGGGGACAGCGGTTAGCGGATAGCTCTACGCAGACGTTTGCCCTGGTTTGGCCTCAAGAGCCGCCGAAACCCTCGCAAAGAAGGCCGCGAGATCCTCAGAAGGCCCGATGCTCAGACGGCGGAAGATCTTCAACAACGGGTAGACCTGGGAGCCGCGGATATCGAGGGCGGGCATAGCCACCTCTTCGCCGGCGTCGGAGCGTCCGGAGTTGAGCTGGCCGGGATAAACAGCCATGATCCAGTCCCCGCCATACTTTCTGCGAAAGAGCTCTCCGTACCAGGCGCCCCACAGGCGGGTGGCTTCCTCCTGTTCAGGCTCGGGCACGGGGCCGCGCGCGGCGATGACGGTTTCGAGGCGAGAAATCGACTCGGGCGTGTAGTCGAGCGTCATGCCGTGGTCGGCTTCGGCAAGACGGATGGCTTCGGCAGCGTACGCTTCCATCATGGCGTCGAGGGAGTCGAACGATTGTTGGGAGAGAGGGGCAGCCGACATCCCTATCAGAGTACAGGACCAGCGCAGCCTGGGCCGAGATCGGGACAGAAGGCGGTTCGCCCATGTATCTTTGAAGCTTGCGACACATTGCAGGGCTTGCCCCGAAGTGCTGGAGGAATGGCCGGTTGATGAGGAAGTGGAGTGTGCGTTCTGGCGTGGTGGCGATGGCTGCCGCGTTCTGCATGATGGGAATGTTGGCCGAGGGACAGGTGGTGAGTCCGCCGCCGAATCCGCAACTGCCGGCTCCGGCCCCGCTGGCCAACGTGAAGTACAACTACCCGTGGGAAATCTATGGCGGCTTCGCCTATTCGCATTTTGATGCGGGACCGCAGACTTTTCAGGGCGCGAACCTGGGCGGGTTTGACGCGCGGGCAATCCGCGAACTGGGAACCCGCTGGGGCGTGGGCGTGAACGTGCGCGGCTACTACGGCACCAGCGGTGCCGAGCCGAACTGCGGCAGCTGCACCGGCAGCGGGCCGAATGCAGGTCCCATTGAAGGACCCTTCGTAAGCGAACATATGTTCCTGGCCGGGCCGGAGTATCGCCTGAAGTCGAACGAGCATGCCGCCATGATGCTGCACGCCTTTGTCGGCGGGGCCTATGGCAACTTCACCAGCGGGCTCAACGGCGTGCCGCCGCAGAACGTTGGCTTCTTCTCTAACCAGTTCGCGTTTGGGGGAGCCTTCGGGGGATCGATTGACCTGAACCGATCGCCAAGACTGGTGTTCCGGATTGCGCCGGACGCGACGCTGACGAACTTCGGCAGCGCCGGTCTCAAGGAGCAGTTCGCGATCTCGGTCGGTGTCGTGTACAGGATGGGTCATCCCAGGGCTCGATAGCGCCCCCCCGACACCCACCCGGCATCGTTCGTCTCCCTGTTCGACCATAATGAAGGACGATGCTGATCAAACCCTTCATTCGTCTCATGCGCGATGGCCGGCTCAGCGCTTTGCTGGGTGCCGGCGCAAAGCTGAAGCCCTTCTATAAACTCACGTATCTCGCCGCAGCCGGAGAGGCGGGTCTGCTGAACCGACTGGCTACCGGGCCAGCGACGCTGGACTCGCTCGCTGAATTCCTTGTTGCTGACAGCGGCCAGGGGAAAGCGGCCCTGGAGGCATGGCTGCAGATGGGCGTTCGCCTGCGACTGCTGCGCCTGGAGCCCAGCGGATACACGCTGCGGGGACTGGCGAAGCTGCTCGCGCGGCCGGAGAACGATGCCGCGCTCGCCATGGTCGAGGAGGTGGCGGGTCTCCATCACAAGCTGATTGCGGCGACGCTGCCCAGGCTACGCAAGGGCGAACTGTGGAGTCTTGACGACCAGGACGGAGAACTGATTGCCCGTTCCTCTCGCGTGCTGGAGGCTTTTCAGGCGGAGGTCATTCGGCGCCTTTTTCCAGCGCAGGGGTCGCTGCGTCTGCTGGAGGTTGGGTGCGGCTCCGGGATCTACCTGCGTCACGCGGCCGACAGAAACCCGGGGCTGACGGCGGTTGGGGTGGAGTTACAGCCGGATGTGGCGGAGGCCGCGCGGGCGAATTTGCGCGGCTGGGGACTCGATGGCCGTGTCACTGTGGACGATGGCGACATCCGCACGAGAACACCGGGCGAACTGTTCGACATCGCGACGCTCTACAACAACATCTACTACTTCCCGGTCGAGGAGCGCGTGTCGCTGCTCAAACAGGTGGGAAGCTTTCTGAAACCGGGGGGATTCCTGCTGCTGACGACGCTGTGCCAGGGGGGCAGTCTGGGGGCGGAGGCGCTAAACCTGTGGGGAGCGGCGACGCGAGGCTGCGGGCGGCTGCCGAGCGAAGAGGAATTGGTGAGCCAGTTGCGCCAGGCCGGTTATGGCCGGGTCAAGACGATGAACCTGATTCCTGGAGAGCGCTTCGTAGCGTTCCAGGGTTTTTGGAAGTAGTGCAAACGGTGGCGGCCACATCTGACCAACCCGGCAGATATGGCCACCACGCTGAGCGCGCCTCCGGTTCTGCTTAGGCGCCCAAGGACGACATGTCGATCGCGAAGCGGTATTTCACGTCGGCTTTGACCACGCGCTCGAAGGCCTCGTTGATCTGCTGGATTTTGATCACCTCGACGTCGGCGGTAATTCCCTTCTCCGCACAGTAGTCGAGCATCTCCTGGGTCTCTGCCATGCCGCCAATGATCGATCCCGACCAATTACGGCGTTTGAAAATGAGGTTGCCGGGGTTGATGACGGGCGGCGTGTCCGGCAGGCCCACCTGAGCATAGGTCGCGTCCCGCTTGAGGGCTTCGAGATACGGGTTGATGTCGTGCGGAGCGGAGACGGTGTCAATGATGAAGTCGAAGGAGCTGGCCTGCTTCTTCATCGCGGCGGCGTCTTTCGAAATGACGACTTCGTCGGCGCCGAGACGTTTGGCGTCGGCGATCTTCGATTCCGACGTGGTGAACTGCACGACGTGCGCACCGAAAGCGTGGGCGAACTTGAGCGCCATGTGGCCGAGGCCCCCGAGCCCGACGACACCGACCTTCTTGTTGGGGCCGATCTTCCAGTGGCGCAGGGGGGAGTAGACAGTGATACCGGCACAGAGAAGCGGCGCCACTCCGGCAGGGTTCAGCTTCGGCGAGACGGTGTGGACGAAGTGCTCGTCGGTCACAATGTTGTTGGAGTATCCGCCCTGGGTGAGGTCGCCGTACTTGTCCTTCTGGCCGTAGGTAAGCGTGATGCCAACCTCGCAATACTGCTCTTCGCCGGCTTTGCAGCTGGGGCATGTGCGGCAGGAGTCGACGATGACGCCGACGCCCACCAGGTCACCGGCCTTGAATTTCTTCACAGCGGATCCCACGGCTTTGACGGTGCCGACGATTTCGTGTCCGGGGACCATGGGGTAGACGGCGTTTTTCCACTCATTGCGGACGGAGTGGATGTCGGAATGGCAGACACCGCACCACTGGATTTCAACGTGAACGTCGTGCTCGTGAAGTTCGCGGCGAGTGAATTTGAAGGGGGCGAGCGGAGTGGTGGCGTTTTGCGCTGCGTAGCCGTGGGACTGGGTCATGAAAGAGGACTCCTTCGATAGTGAATGGGAAGGGTGAAGGGGGAGTCAGGTGCAGAATCCGTCTACTGGTTTAGATTATCGCGACGGAGTCGAGATTCCTTTGTCGTCCCGCATCACGGATTCTCGATCGGAGCGCTGAGTACGGGGTGGTCGAGACCCTGGAGTTGGCGATTGGGCTGGCCCTCGAGGTCAAGGACGACCACCTGGTTCGTGCCGACTTTGATCCAGGGAGCAGGCAGGTAGAGCGCCTTCTGCGGACCGATGTGCCAAAAGCGACCCAGAGGCTGGCCGTTGATCCACACTTCGCCCTTGCCGAGAGCGCCGGTGGAAAGAAAGGTGTCGGCGAGGTGGGCAACGTTGAACGTCGCGGTGTAGTAGCATGCGCCGGTACAGGGCTTCGCAGCGAAGGGGAGCGTCTCGGGATGGAGCATGGGCAGGGAGTAATTGTCCCACCCTGTGACTGACTTGCCGGCGAGGCTGACTCCGTTGAGCAGGCCAACGCGCTCGCCAGGCAGCGCGGGGCCGAAGTTGACGCGGCCAGTGTTCTCGACGAGGAGGTCAAGGCGCGCGTGGGCGCCCGGGATGCGGACCGGCAGCGAGGTCTGATTGAGGCGGCGGTCCATGGTGCCAACGAGTTTGCCGTCGATGTAGACCTGGGCGTAATCGTGAAGGGCGCCGATAGCGAGGTCGCCGTTGACGGGGCCGGAAACGGTGGTGCGGTAGAGGATGTAGCCGTAGGCCTGATCCATCTGTTCCATGGCGAGAGGCTGGTCGGAGTGGACGGGTTTGGGGAGGTTATCCCACAGCGAGGCGGCGCGCTCAAGGGTGAACGCGGGGATGGTGGTGACGACTGGCGGCGCGGGAACAGGCGGCAGTTTGGCGCCGGTGACGCGGGCGATGACGTCACGGAAGGCATAGTACTTCGGCGTGGGATGGCCGGCTTCGTCGAGGGCGGCGTCGTAGTCGTAGCTGGTGACGTCGGGCTCGTAGTTTTTGCCGTTGGAATTAGCCCCGTTCATCCATCCGAAGCTGGTGCCGCCATGGAACATGTAAATGCTGATGGAGTAACCCTGGCGGAGAGTCCAGTCGAGATCGCTGGCCTGCTGCTGGGTATTGGTATGGGCGTGCGGCGCGCCCCAGTGATCGAACCAGCCGTCCCAGTACTCGCTGTTGAAGAAGGGCCCGCTGGGGCGGAGTTTCCTCAATGTGGCGAAGCCTTTCTGTGATTCGCCGGGACCGAAGTTGATGCCGACGGGCAGTTCCGGCAGGCTGCCACGCGGGACTTGTTCGGGACCATCCGCGGTGTAGAGTTGCGCCTGGGTAAAGCCGGCATCGACCAGGTCATGGTGGATGTCTTCCATGTAGGCGTGGTCGTCGCCGTAGGAGCCGTACTCGTTTTCGACCTGAACGAGGATGATGGGGCCGCCGTTGCCGATCTGGAGCGGGGCGACCTCTTTGCCCAGGCGGAGCAGCCAGGTGCGCGCGGCGGCGAGGAACTGCGGGTTAGTGGAGCGGACGATCATGTTCGGATCTTTGAGGAGCCAGGCGGGGAAACCACCGAATTCCCACTCCGCGCAGGAGTAAGGGCCGGGCCGCAGGATGACGTAGAGGCCTTCCTGCTGGGCTTCGCGGATGAACTCGGCGATGTCGAGGTTGCCGGAGAAATCGAAGACGCCGGGGCGGGGCTCGTGGGCGTTCCAGAAGACGTAGGTCGTAATGGCGTTGAGCCCCATGGCTTTGGCCATGCGGAGGCGATCGCGCCAGTAAGCGCGCGGAATGCGGGCGTAGTGCATTTCTCCGGAGATGACCTGGAATGGCTTGCCGTTGAGGAGGAATTTTCCATCGGCGACGCGGAAGGAGGGCTGTTGTGCGCGCGCGGGGCGGGGCGTGATGAGGGCGAGGAGAGTGAGAGCGGCGCAAAGGAGAGTAAGCCGAAGCGGGAATGATTTGGGAAGCATGGTTTTACCGACCGTTACGGATTATATTTCGCGAGCCAGCCGGCGGACGCCTGCATGACGCGGGAGCAGTTCCGGAGGACAGAAAGAGATCAACGAACCGAATTCGCGCCGTCGCCGGGCCCGCGATCCTCATAGATTCTTCATATCCAGGCTGGAATAATCGGCTCCCTACCTTCCGATCCTCCGATGAACCCTGATTGAGGGACCATCCCGGGACCCTTCCTGCGGGAGGGCGCTGTTTCTTCATTTTTGTCATGAGGAGCTGAACGGAATGCAAGGTGCTTCAGATCGTGGAGGTTCCCAGGCCGGCGCATCTCCAGCGATAAGTCCATGGCGAGAGTCACAAATCCAGAAAGTGCTCGACGATGTTTATCACAAGTACAAGGACGTGGACGATGGGAGCGTGGCAACTTACATTCCCGAACTGAGCAGGGCGAACCCCAGGCACTTCGGTATCTGTCTGGCCACGGTGGAGGGGCGCGTTTTTACGAGCGGCGACTGGGAGCAGGAGTTCACCATCCAGTCGATGTGCAAGCCGTTCGCCTTCCAGATGGCGCTGGAAAAACATGGTCCGCAAAAGACACTTCTGCACATCGGCCTGGAGCCCAGCGGGGAAGCCTTCAATTCCATCGAACTGGATCCGAAGACGGGACGGCCTTTCAACCCGATGGTGAACGCGGGCGCGATTGCCGTGGCTTCGCTGATCAGGCAGAATCCGGTACAGGCCGGCATTGCAGCCTTCGTCGAAAAACTTTCCCGGGCCGCCGGCCGCCACCTGCGCATCGACTATTCGGTTCTCGCGTCAGAGACTGAAACGGGCAACCGCAATCGCGCCATCGGCTATCTGCTGCTCAACGCCGGCATCATCGACGAGCAGGTTCAGCAATCGCTGGATCAGTACTTCGCGCAATGCTCGGTGCTGGTGAACTGCCGGGATCTGGCTCTGATGGCGGCGACCATCGCCAATATGGGCAACCATCCGATTGACGCACAGCCGGTCTTCGATTTTCAGTTCCTCAAGTACGTCATGGCGGTGATGTTCAGCTGCGGACTCTATGACTATGCGGGCAACTGGGCCGTGGAAGTGGGACTGCCGGCGAAGAGCGGGGTTTCCGGAGGCATCTTCGGCGTGGTGAATCGGCAACTCGGAATTGCGGTTTATTCGCCGCGGCTCGATGCGCAGGGCAACAGCGTGCGCGGCATTCTCGCCTGCCGCGAGCTGGCGGGCCACTTTGGGCTGCACACGTTCGACTTCAGCAACGTCGGCTCGAGCTTCATGCAATGGCTATTGTAAGGAAGCAGTTTTCGACGGGTGTTCGTGGATCGGAGCTCGGAAGTCAAAAAGCGAGAAGAATACGACTGAACAGGCTGAGGGCGGGATGGATGAGAAAGCCGATGACGGGGCCGCCCCAGATGAAGATGACGAAGAGGCTGATGATGCCGAGTGAGTCGTAGATACGGAGCGCCTTGTAGGGCAGGAAGTGACGAAAGACGTGGGAGCCGTCGAGGGGAGGCAGGGGAAGCAGGTTGAAGGCGGCAAGGATCAGGTTGAGTTCCACACCGAGAAAAAAGAGGATGACCAGCGGCACAAGCACAGGGCTGGATTGCATGAGAGCAGGATCGAAGCCGCCAGAGCCGGCCATCTGATGCACGAGGGCCGAGCCCGCGGGGCTGATATGGGACAGGATGAGCAGGACAATCGTGGCAGCGATGGCAGCAAGCACGTTGCTACCCGGACCGGCCACGGTGGTCAGGATGTCATCGCGGGTGAGGTTTTTGAAGTTGGAAGTGGTGACCGGCGTCGGCTTAGCCCAGCCGAACAGAAACCCGGGGTTGATGAGCAGCATGATGGCGGGCAGGATGATGGTGCCCCAGAGGTCAATATGCTTGACCGGGTTCAGAGTGATGCGGCCGAGCATGCGCGCCGTGGGATCGCCCAGACGCGAAGCCATCCACGCGTGAGCTGCCTCGTGCAGGCTGAGGGAAAAGAGGAGCACCGCGAACTCGAAGATCGCGATGATGAGCTTGTTCGGATCCATTTGGAAGACGAGTTGATGGTAACAGGAACGAAGCTAAGAACCGGTCAGGTAAACGCGGTCAGCTAAAAAGCGGTCGGCTGATGAAGCGGTTAGCTGCGCAGGTTGAACGAGCTACATTCCCAGGAATGCCGCAAGCAAGCTGTTATACCAGCCGCTCACGACCAGATGTCCATCAGTTGAAAAACCGCTGGAAGCTAGCCAGAATCGCAGCCCGTCGTCGCTCATGACGATCTTGTATCCATCGCCCGGACGTTCATCGGCTATGAGCCAAACGCGAAGTTCCTGGTCGAACACTTGTCCATCTTTAACGGTCTTCTCAATAACCGATATCCGCCGTGGCCGTACCAAAGCATCTTTTAAGACGAGCTGATGAGCATTTGTCGCGGTCGGATGCTCGTTCACCTGCAAATGAATCACTGCTTCCACTTCCTCAACTGTCATCGCAGCTCCAGGCGGGTTCTTCTCTGACCGGTTCTCAGCTGACCGCTTCTTAGCCGCCTCAGTCGTGCGGGGGAAGTTCGGCGCATGGGTCCGTGGGGTCCTTTTCGCCAAGGCGAGTCGCTTCATTTTTCACCATGATCCTGCGACCCGGGATGCCACCCACGATCGAATGCGGCTCGAGGTCGTGCGTGGCGACCGCCTGGGCGCCAAGCATAGAATCCTCGCCGACACGCACCCCGGGCATGACCAGGGAGCGGTAAGTCACGCGGGCGCCGGGTCCGACCTCGGTGCGGCGGTGTTCGATGATGCACGCTTCAACGGGGTCGTGCGCGTGCGAGAAGACGGCGGCGTGTTCGGAGATGGAGGTACCTTTGCGGATGACGAGTTCGCCGCGGTCATCGAGCATGACGTGGTTGTGGATGATGACGTCGTCTTCCAGCGTCAGGTTGTAACCGAAGGTGAACTCGACGCCATGGTAGATCTTCACGTTGCTGCCGATGGATTTGAAGATGTGCCGGCCGAGCATGGAGCGAAGCCGAAAGCCGAGCCAGTGATTGAGGGCCACCGGCGAGCGGTCGAACATGCGCCAGAACCAAATAAGCGGTTTAATCAGGGCATAGCGCTCGGCGTCGATGTCACCGTAGTACTCGGGTTCGAGCGTGACGTTGGCCGGGTCGAGCGAGAGCTGGAGGACGTTGAAAGGCAGCTCGGTGGCGAGCGTGAAGTTCAGGCGGCCTCCGTGGGGGCGGCCGAGCAGAAGCTGGTGAAGATTGTCGCGGACGATCTCGGCGCGCAAAACGACACTGGTATGGCGGGAGAACTCGTCATCGAGATAGTCCACCCAGCGGTTGAAGACTTCTTTGGCTTCGCGGGTGGGCTCGATCTCACGGTACTGATAGCGCGGCATATGTCCTAGATTACCCGCCTCCCATGTGGGTTGCAGAACAATGGACCCGGTTCGATTCGTCATTGCGGGGGTTGTCCGTCCTGGGATACAGTTCGCACAAGTGGTTGCCGAAAGGAAGAGTGACAACTATGGATGAAACGCCTGAAGTGCCGGTACAGAGGAGCTATTCGGGGCTGTTTATGGGAGCGCTGGCGGTGGCCGTGATCTGCGCTCTGGCGGGATTGATCTGGAGCTATACGCTGGCCAGCCGGCTGACAAGCGCCGAGGCGCAGGTGAAATCGGCGCAGCAACAGAACCAGAAGCTGGAGTCGGCGCTGGAACAGACCAACGCTCGGCTGAAGGTGACGACGGAGACGCTGGGGCAATCGCTGGGGATGACCCAGAAGCAGCTGGAGCAGAAGGCGGAGGATTTGTTGGCGCGCCAGCAAGCCAGCGCGAAGCAACTGCAGGCGGCGCAGCGGCAGATCAGCTCCGTATCGAATGACGTTTCCGGTGTAAAGACGGATGTTGGCGGCGTGAAAACCGATCTCGGCAATACGAAGACACAGCTTTCGAACGATGAAGCGGCGATGACGGCGATGAAGGGCGACATGGGCCTGCAGAGTGGACTGATCGCCACGAATGCAAGGGAGCTGGACATTCTCAAGCACAAAGGTGACCGCAATTATTACGAGTTCACCCTGGGCAAGAATCAGAAGCAGGCGGTGGCGACGGTGGCGCTGGAGCTAAAGAAGGCCGATCCGAAGCACAGCAAGTTCACTCTGGTGGTCTACTCCGACGATAAAGCCATTCAGAAGAAGGACCGGAATCTGGATGAGCCAATTCAGTTCTACACCGGAAAGGACCATCTGCTGTACGAGCTGGTGGTGAACGATATCGCAAAGAACCAGATCAAGGGCTACATTGCGACGCCGAAGAATGCGCCTGCGCCAGTGACGACTTCGGGGGAATAGTGATTGAGCTTCCGAAGAAATGGTAAACAGGCGTAGTCCGCGCTAGGCCATGGCACAGAGGGCACAGGCGAGAAGCAATAGCGCTATGACGAGGCGTTTCATCGCGATCGACTCGGTCGAGAGATTGGCCCGATAGAAGAATCATCGGCCGATTTCGATGCCCGTGCTGTAGCACGATAGTGGGAAAGAGCACGACATTTGGTGCGTCGAAAGGTGACTGCTGTGGGAGGCACCGCTTCATGTGGGGGACGCAGCGAATCGTTCGACTGGCGCTGCCAGCCCTGCCCGACCGGTAGCTACAATCGATGAGGTGAACAAGAGCAGCAACGGGGGCTTCAGCTTCGGTCAGCGCGTGGCCCTTTGGGGGGTTCCAAGGCTGACAGCCGCGTTGCTGGCTCTGGTGGGATCGACCCTGCGATTTGAAGTCATCGCGGAGGAAGGCGCAGTTCCACCTGAGCCACCTGCGCGGGGAATTTTCTGCTTCTGGCATCGCTGCACGCTGCCCGCCGGGTGGTACTTCAGAAAATTTCGCTGCTCGATCCTTATCAGCCAGAGCTTTGATGGGGAGCTGATTGCCCGAACGCTGGGGCTGCTGGGATACAGCAGCGTCCGCGGCTCAAGTTCAAGGGGCGGCGCGGCGGGACTGATGGCGCTGCGCGACGTTCTGGAGCGGGGCGAGCCCGTGGTGTTTACGGCGGATGGGCCGCGGGGGCCTATCTACCAGACTAAGATCGGCCCGGTAAAGCTGGCAGCAATGAGTGGCGAAGAGATCGGATGCTTCTACCTGCTACCCGCGCGTGCCTGGGTAGCACGCTCGTGGGATAAGTTTCTGGTCCCTCTTCCCTTCACTCGTGTGGTGGTGAGCTGGGCGCGGGCGGTGCGGGCTCCGGCGGCGGATGCTGACGCCGCAACGCTGGAGGCAAAGCGCATGGAACTGAACGAGGCCATGGAGCGGGCGCGCCTGCGAGCGGAGAAGCATCTTGGACATAGCAGCGACAAATAGAATCGGAGTGGGATGCTGGTTTCTGACTTCGATTTCGATCTTCCTGAAAATCTGATCGCCCAGGAACCTGCGGCGGATCGCGCAGGATCACGGATGCTTGCTTTGGACCGGACGACTGGGAGCTGGCAGGACCGCTGTTTCCGCGAGCTGCCTGCTTTGCTGCGACCGGGCGATCTGCTCGTGCTCAACGACAGCCGCGTGATTCCGGCGCGGCTGTTTGCGCACCGAGCGGGACTACACACCCAGGCAAGTCATCGCGTGACGGGCCGCGTCCAGGTGCTGCTGGCAGAACAGATCTCCGAGTGGGAGTGGAAGGCGCTGGTGCGGCCGGGGCGCAAGGTGCTGACTGGCGAACATCTCGATTTCGGCAACGGTGCACTGCGTGCGGAGGTGCTGGCGCACGGCGAGTTCGGCGAGCGCACGCTCAAGTTTGAGCCGGTGGCGGATTTTTTCGGCACGCTGGAACGGCTGGGACACATGCCGCTGCCGCCGTATATCCATCGCGAAGATCGAGCCGGGGACCGTGAGCGGTACCAGACGGTCTATGCGCGAGAACGCGGATCGGTGGCGGCGCCAACGGCAGGACTGCACTTCACGCCGGAGATTCTGGACGAGATTCGCGCACGAGGCATCGAGACTGCCACCGTGACGCTGCACGTCGGCCTGGGGACGTTTCAGCCGGTGCGCGTCGATCGGGTCGAGGACGTGAAGCTGCATCGGGAGCGGTACGCGATTTCCGAAGAGACCGCAGCAGCGCTAAATGCGGCCCGGCGCGAGGGACGCCGCGTGGTTGCGGCGGGAACAACAACGGTGCGAACGCTGGAGCACTGTGCGCTCCAGGGCGGCGATTTCACAGCGCACGCCGGATCGACGAGCATTTTTATTTCGCCGGGTTTTGAATTCCGCGTGGTCAGCGCCCTGCTGACGAATTTTCATTTGCCGCAGTCGACGCTGCTCATGCTGGTGAGCGCGTTTGCAGGCCGGGAGAAGGTTCTGGCGGCGTATCGACATGCGGTCGAGGCGGGGTATCGATTCTTCTCTTATGGCGACTGCATGCTGATTGCCTGAACTTCAGGGCGGATTCGTTCCTGACCGATAGAATCAGAGCGACCCACGAACACCCGCATGATGCCTGCCCCGTCTCGCACCGTTTTGCTCGGCTCCCTGCTCAGGAGCGTCTCGCGCTCGTTTTACCTGACGCTGCGGGTGTTGCCGGCAGGAATGCGCGAACCGGTGGGCCTGGCCTATCTGCTGGCGCGCGCTGCTGACACGATCGTGGACACCTCCCTGCTTCTACCCGAACTGAGGCGGGAATTCCTGCTTGGCTTTCGTGCGTCCGTGAACGGGTCCGGCGACGAGGCGCTGCTGGACCGCATCGCGGTCGAGGCAGGCGCGCAGCAGCGTGATTCCGATGAGAAGACATTGCTGGAGTCGCTCCGGCCAGCGCTGGCGCTGCTGTCGCAACTGAATACAGCGGATCGCGACGCGGTGCGCGAGGTCGTCACGACGCTCACACAAGGGATGGAGTTCGACCTTCGAATCTTTCCGCCTGAATCGTCGGGGCAACTGGCCGCGCTCGACGAATATTCGGATCTGGACAGCTACACGTATTTCGTTGCAGGGTGTGTCGGCGAGTTCTGGACGAGGATGACCTGGGCACACGCGCCGGGCAGCCTTGCCGGGGAGCCCGAGGCGATGCTGGAACGCGGAGTGCGTTTTGGCAAAGCGCTGCAATTGACAAACATCCTGCGCGACTGCGGCAAGGATCTGCGCATCGGGCGATGCTATTTACCATCGTCGATCCTCGCGAGGTACGGGCTTACTCCGAACGATCTACTTCGGCCGGAAAACTCCCAACGTACGCGACCCCTGCTGTTTGAGCTGGTACGGCGCGACCTCGACCACTATCGCGCTGCAATGGACTACACGCTGGCGTTACGGCCCTCGTCGAGGCGATTGCGCCTGGCCTGCCTGTGGCCGGTGCTGATCGGGCTGGAGACTATGGCTTTGCTGGTGCGGAACGAGGCGTGGCTGGATCCTGCAAAGGCATCGAAGATCCGGCGCAGCGACGTCTACAAAATCGTGGCGCGCTCCCTCGTACTGGCGTCGAGCAACAGGCGATTGAAGCTCTGGATGGACAGCCTCATCGCAAAAGTGGAGGAGGGGATGCAGAGCTAGCGAGCATTCCCTCCCGTCTCTTACCAGACCTTGCAGACTTTTGCGCGGACCATGGGCTGACCGGCTTTGCAGCCGAAGGCCTGCGCGAATTGCGGCAGGTTGGAGACGATACCGTTGACACGGTATTTGCCTGGCGAGTGCGGGTTGGTGATGGCGCTGACCCGAAGGTTCTCCGGGCGCTCATTCTCGCACGCCCACTGCGCGTAGCCGACAAAGAAACGCTGGTCGGGCGTGAAGCCCTCTTTGTTTTCGAGGTGCATGCCGGCAGTTTGCTTCTTCCAGGCAAGATATGCGAGCAGCGTGCCGCCAAGGTCGGCGACATCTTCTCCGCTGGTCAGCTTTGAGTTGATGTGGATGTCGTCGACGATGACGTAAGTCGCATACTGTTCACGCTGGCAGTTGATACGGTCTTCGAAGCCCTTCGCGTCTGCAGCGGTCCACCAGTCGCGCAGGTTGCCCTGGCCGTCGAACTGGCGGCCTTCGTCATCGAAGCCGTGGGTGAGCTCGTGGCCGATCGTGCCGCCGGTGTCGCCGTAGTTCGGCGCATCATCCTCTTTAGCGTCGTACAGCGGCGGCTGCAGGACACCGGCCGGGAAAGTGATGTCGTTGATTTGCGGGTCGTAACCCGCGTTTACGGTGGGTGGTGACATGAACCACTCGCTTTTGTCGACAGGCTTGCCGACCTTGGCCCAGTCGCGCTTCTCCTCAAAGGCACGGGCGCGGAGAACGTTTCCGAAATAGTCGTGAGGATCGATGGTGAGCGAGGAATAGTCGCGCCACTTATCGGGGTATCCGATCTTGTTTCTTACCTGATGCAGCTTGACGATGGCGGCCTGTTTGGTGGCGGGGCTCATCCAGTCGAGGTTCTGGATTTCCTCCTGCATGGCCTGCTCGATTTGCTGCGTCATGACCAGGACTTTCTGCTTGGTATCCGGGGAGAACGTGCGGGCAACGAATTCCTGGCCGAGAGCCTCACCCATCGACCTGTCGACCTGGCCCTCACAGCGTTTCCAGCGCGCCGGCATTTGCGGAACGCCGCGGAGATACTTCGAGTAGAAGTCGAACCGGGCCTCTTCAAAATTGCTCGAAAGACTGGAAGCGGCGAGGTTGAGTGCGTGAATGCGCAGATAGGCCCTGAGGCTGCCCAGAGGCTCCGTGGCGAGCTCAGTCTGCAGGGCGGCAAGGAACTTCGGCTGAGCGACGTCGACGTTCGTGAGTACCGCTTCGGGGACCTTCTGCTTCTTCAGATAAGCACCGAGTTCGAGCGCTGGAACGAGGGAGTCGATCGCCTCGACCTTCATCGGGTGATAGGTGTTGTAGGGGTCGCGGCGCTCCACCCGCGTGAGCGAAGCGTTCGCCAGTGCAGTTTCGATCTTCATGGTGGCCGCGGCGTCCCGATCTGCGTCGGTTTGCGGTTCGCCGGCGAGGACGAGCAGGTGGGCCATGTAGGCGACGAAGTGCTGGCGAATGTCCTGACTGTGGGCATCGGTCTTCGTGTAGTAATCGCGATCCGGCAAGCCGAGACCTCCGGCCTCGATGCCGACGATCATCGAGCCGGCGTTTTTTGGATCGGGCTCTGAACCGGCACCCAGAAAATAGAGGCCTCGCTGATCTGCGCCGTCGCGCAGGAATGCGGCGATCTGTTTGCGATCCTGGATCCCTGCAATGCGATCCAGCTCCGGCTGAAGGGGCGCAAGGCCGCGCTGGTCGATTGCATTCGTGTCCATGCAGGCCGCGTAATAGTCACCGATCTTTTGCTGTGCGGGCGTGCGATGGGTCAGCTTCGCATCTTTTTCAAGGATTCCCCATAGCAACTTGCGATTGTCGTCCGTGAGTTTGGCGTAGACGTCCCAGGCCGCCTGATCGGGAGGGATGGGATTGTTCTTCATCCAGCCACCGCACACGTACTGGTAAAAGTCGACGCAGGGATCAGCGGCGCGGTCCATGTCGGCGAGATCAAAACTTGGCGAGTACGGAATGGCGTCGAGCGGATGTTCGGTGGGAGGGGCAGAAGTCGATTGGGCGAAACACGCGGGGAAAAGCGCAGCCGCCAGAGCCAACGGCAGAAGCCGATACGTCATGCAATGTTCTCCGTCCGGCATTATAGCGACTGATCTGCTGTCACCGTCATGCATGACACCAGCGGGCCGCAGGACGTGACGGACGAGGGGATACACTCGAATTCGTGGCCAACGAAACGTCGAAACCTACGGTTTTCCTGCTGGACGCCATGTCGTTCATCTTTCGTGCGTACCACGCCATGCAGCGGTCGCGGCCAATGTCGACGCGAACGGGCGTGCCGACGGCGGCGACGTATGTATTCATCAACATGCTGAACAAGCTCCGCAAGGATTTTTCGCCGGAGTATTTTGCCGCGGTGTTCGATGTGTCGGGGCCGGTGTTCCGTGACGAGCGGGCCCGCGGAATGACGGTGAAGAAGTACAGCGCGGAGACCCAGCAGTTCGAGACGGTTGAAACGGGGGGCTACAAGGCGAAGCGCGAGGCGATGCCGCCGGACCTTGCTCAGCAGTTGCCCTATGTGCGGCGTGCGCTGGAAGCCTTTCGCATTCCCATTCTCGAGGCCCAGGGTTTCGAGGCCGATGATGTGATCGGAACGCTGGCGACGAAGGCGGCGACGGGCGGCCATCCCGTGCTTGTCGTCTCGAACGACAAGGACATGATGCAGCTGGTGAACGAGCACGTGAAGATTCTGAATCCCGTAAAGGACAACCTGTTGCTGGACCGGGAGAAAGTGATCGAAACTCTGGGCGTACCGCCGGAGAAGGTGGTCGACGTGATGGCGCTGCGTGGCGATTCCATCGACAACATTCCGGGAGCGCCGGGCATTGGCGACAAGGGCTCGGTCGAGTTGATCCAGCAGTTCGGGAGCGTGGAGGCGGCGCTGGACCGCGCGGAAGAGATCAAGCGGAAAACGTATCGTGAGTCGTTACAGAATAACCGCGAGGCCGTGCTGCTGAGCAAGGAGCTGGTCACGATTCACTGCGAGGTGCCGCTGGACTTCGATCTCGGTGCGATGCGGACGCAGGAGCCGGATGTCGCGGCATGCCGGGCGCTGTTTACGGAGTTGGAGTTCACGACCTTGCTGCGCGAGCTGGCTCCGGCGGTTCCTGCACACGCAGTGGAGTATGTGCTGGAACCGACCGCGGAACAGCTAGCCGCATTCATGAAACAGGCGCAGAAAGACGGATTCGCGCTGGCGCTGCCGGCTTCGGAATTGCAAGCCGCTGCGGAGCAGGTGAGCGAGCAGGAAGGTGAGGCCCTGGAAGAGAAAGAGCCGGAACTCAAGACGATGTCCCTGCTGGACCTGGTGGACCAGGCGGAGGCAAAGTGCGAAACGGCTCAGGCAGTGGCGGAGTGCAGGCTTGGCGTGGCCGCGGGATCGGATGGAGCGCTACTGGTTCCCCTGGATGCGGTCAGAACGTTGCTGGAGGATGCGAAGGTTCCGAAGCACGTGCACGACCTGAAGGCGGCGCTGCGGGTTTGCGAGGCGCACGGTGTGGCGCTGCAGGGTGCAACGGATGATCTGATGCTGTACTCGTACCTGATCAATCCCACGCACGCGACCCACCGCCTTGGCGATGTTGCGGCACGGTTTGGAGGAGGACCTCCGCACGAGACGGGAGACCGCGCGCTGGCCGAGGCGGCATTTCTGACAGAGGCGCTGACAAAGATGATGCGCGATGAGGTCGCCGCGCTGGAGGAGCGGCGTGTTTATGACGAGATCGATCTGCCTCTGGTTCCAGTGCTGCTGGGCATGGAGAAGGAAGGCGTACGGATCGATTCGGCAGAGCTGTCGAAGATGTCGGCTGGGCTCTCGAAACAGATGGATCGGCTCAGCGAGGAGATTTTCGCGCTCGCCGGTCAGCGCTTCAACATCAATTCCCCGAAACAGCTGGGCGATGTGCTGTTCAACAAGATGGGACTGCCGCGTCCGCTGAAGTACGGCAAGGGCAAGGTGATTTCGACGGCGCAGGATGTGCTGGAGGAACTGGCGGTCCATAACGATGTGCCGCGACTGGTTCTGGAGTTTCGGCAACTGGCAAAGCTGAAATCGAACTACTCCGATTCCCTGCCCCTTTTGGCCGATTCCGAGGGCCGGGTCCACACGACGTTCAATCAGGTGGGCACGGCGACCGGGAGGCTGTCGTCCACCAATCCAAATCTGCAGAACATTCCGATCAAGACGGAGCTGGGACGGGAGATTCGAGCGGCGTTCATTGCGGCGCCGGGCTGCGTGTTGCTGTCAGCGGACTACTCGCAAATTGAGCTGCGGCTCCTGGCACACTTTTCAGCAGATCCGCTGCTGGTGAAGGCCTATCAGACAGAGCAGGACATCCACACACTGACGGCCGCGGAGGTGTTTGGAGTGCCGGCCGAGACGATGAGCAAGGAGACCCGTAATCGCGCGAAGGCGGTGAACTTCGGAATTGTCTACGGAATTTCGCCCTTTGGGCTGGCTGCGCAACTGGGAATCGATCAGCATGAGGCTCGGCTGTACATCGAGACGTACTTCGAACGCTATGCCGGCGTGCGGGTGTATATCGACAGAATGCTCGAAGAGACGCGGCGCGAGCAGAAGGTGCGGACCATGTTCGGCCGGGTGCGGCCGATTCCCGACATCCAGAGCCGCAATGCCAATCAGCGCGGGTTTGCGGAGCGGACGGCGATCAACACGCCGCTGCAGGGCACGGCGGCAGATCTAATCAAGCTGGCGATGATCCGGATCGACAAGCGCCTGGCGAAGGAGAAGCTAAAGGCGCGGATGACTCTGCAGGTGCACGACGAGCTGGTGTTCGATGTGCCGGAGGATGAGATTGAGCCAATGAAGGAACTGGTACGGCACGAGATGGAGCACGTGGTGGAACTGAGCGTTCCGCTGGTTGCGGATGTGGGCGTGGGGAAGAACTGGCGGGATCTGGAGTAGCCAGGGAACGTTACTTTTCGGTGGGATAGTGGTAATCGGCACGGCTCAAGAAGAGTATCTGCCGACTTAGACTGGGCCCGTCTTCTTACAAAGGGTGCACTTGCGGCAATGCCGGAGATCGGCCCGGAGCATTGGGCTGGCGGTCCGCGAGCCGCTTCGACGACCTGCGGGCCGTTCCGATGAAGGAGGCAGGCCCATGGACAAAAGACCGTCCTGGACACGAATCGCCATTACAGTCGCCATTGACTGGCGCCTTGTAATGGCGATCGTGATCCTTGTGGTCCTTGTGCTGCTGATGAAGTAGCATCAACTTCCCGGGAGGGGGCACCCCTTCCGGGAACTACTTCGAGACCAGTATAGCTCTGATCGGCACGAGTGCCGGCCATTCGAGGGTGCCGATTGTTCCGTTTTGGGACGGGCCGCCTAGGCGCCCAGTTCAGCTCGGATCGCATCGGCGATGCGGTCGGCATGGCGGCGCATGGCTTCTTCCGACTCTGCTTCGATCATGACGCGCGCCAGGGCTTCGGTGCCGGAATAGCGAACGACCACGCGCCCGCTTTCCGCCAGCTCGACCTCGGCGGCACGAATGGTATCCGCGACGGTTGCAATTTGATCGAGAGGCTTTTTTTCGCGAACGCGAACGTTGACGATGACCTGCGGAAAGACCTTGAGATCAGCGATCAGTTCGTGAAGCGCGCGGCCGGAGCGGCGAATGATATCGAGGACGACGAGCGCGGTCAGCAGGCCGTCACCCGTCGTGGCGAGATGCGGGAAAAGGATGTGTCCGGATTGCTCGCCCCCGAGGGAAGCCTGCTCCTTCTGCATGCGCTCAAGGACGTATTTATCGCCGACCGGGGCGCGGAGCATGCGAATGGCATCCCGCCGCAGCGCTGCTTCAAGACCCATGTTGGACATGGTGGTGGCGACGACGGTGTCATTGCGGAGAAGGCCGCGCTCTTTCATGTCGCGCGCGGCGAGCAGCATAATCGCGTCGCCATTGACAACGTTGCCGTGGGCGTCGGCAAACATGGCGCGGTCGGCGTCGCCGTCGAAGGTCACGCCCAGATCCGCGTTGAGATTCTTCGTTTCGGCGGCGACGACTTCAGGATGAAGAGCACCGCAATTTGCGTTGATGTTGCGGCCATCTGGAGAGGCGTGCGTGAGGTGGATGGTTCCGCCGAGGTGATCGAAAAGCTCAGGGGCAATGACAGAGGCCGCACCGTTCGCGCAATCAAGGACGACGCGCAAACCACTGAGGTTCAGGTCCGGAAATGCAGAGCGCAGGAACTGCTCATAATCTTTGCGATATCTGTCGTTGACGGCCGGAGCGGAGCCCGAGGCGGGAACCTGCGCTTGTTCCAGCCGCCGAAAGATCTCTGCTTCGATGCGAAGCTCGGTTTCGTCGGGTAGTTTGTAGCCGTCACCGCCAAAGACCTTGATGCCATTATCCTGCCAGGGATTATGCGAGGCGGAGATGACAATGCCGGCGGAGAATCCGTGCTGGCGCGCCAGATAAGCAATGCCGGGCGTTGTGATAACGCCTGCGTTCTCGACGGCAGCGCCACCTTCGGTCAATCCGGCGGCGATGATCGCAGCGATCCAGCTGGAGGACTCGCGCGTATCCATGCCGAGGAGAACCCTCGGTTGCGCATGCGAGCCGTTGAGCTGATGGGCGAGCGCCAGGCCAACCGCATAAATCGTCTTCGCGTCCAGCGGCGCTTCGCCGGCGACCGCGCGGATGCCGTCCGTACCGAACAGCTTTCTCATGAGCCCTGTGTTTCTTTCTCGACCGCCGTGACCCGGCTGCGAATGCGACCGCGAGCCAACCGGGCAACGATCGACTGACCTTGTGTGATGTTCTCTGTATCTTTTATCAGCATCCCGCGTTCGTCGTACACCAGCGCGTAGCCGCGACTAAGAACGGCGAGCGGCGACAGGCTTTGGAGCTGACGGGCGATCGCCGACTCCCGGTCGCGGGAAGTACGGAACCGGGCGCGCTGGGCGCGGATCATGCGCGCTTCAAGGGCGGTGAGGCGTTCGCGCGCAATGCCGGTGCGGGCGATGACATCCTGCCGCTGGAGCCGGGCCGCGAGGTGATGCAGCTTGTCCGAGAGACGGCGGTGGCGAAGGTACCACTGCGATTCCAGCCGAAGGGCAAGGTCGTCGACACGCTGTTGCCGGCGGCGGAGGTGGTCGCGCTCGCGAATCAGGATCGCTTCGACGCGAACTCGGGCCATGGCCTGCGAGGACTGCATGAGCCGATAGCGGGCAGCGCGGACGAGGCGCTGATCGAGAGCCTGAACCTGCTCCGCCACGTTGTGCAATGCAGCGGTCACAATTTCCGCGGCGGCGGACGGCGTGGGGGCGCGCAGGTCGGCCACGAAATCGGCAATCGTGAAATCCGTCTCATGGCCGACGGCGGAGATGACCGGAATCTGCGAGTTGAAAATGGCTTCGGCGAGGAATTCGGAATTGAAGGGGGCGAGGTCTTCGAGCGAGCCGCCGCCTCGCGCGATGACAATCACGTCTACGCTTCGGGAACGGTTGAAATGCGCGATGCCGGCGGCGACTTCGGCTGCAGCAGCCTCACCCTGGACCAGAGCGGGATAGAGCAGAACGTGCAGGCCGGCGTGGCGGCGGTTGACGATGTTGATGAAGTCGCGGATGACGGCCCCGGTTGGCGAGGTAACGATGCCGACGCAGTGCGGAAAGGCAGGCAGAGGCTGCTTTGCGGCGGGATCGAAGAAGCCCCTCGTTTCGAGCCGCTGGCGGAGCTGTTCAAAAGCGATCTGCAGAGACCCGGCGCCGACGGGTTCGAGGAATTCTGCGACGAGCTGCATCTGTCCGCGCTGCTCGTAGACGGAGATTTTGCCGCGCAGCAGGACATGCAGGCCGTCGGCGGGCTTGAA
>DASZYN010000200.1:0-9221 GCA_035545435.1 Acidobacteriaceae bacterium
TTCCCTGGGTCCAGCCCCGCCTTTTTCCAGGCCTGGTACAGCATCACCGCGCCGCCTTTTCCTGCTGAGATCGCGTCGGCGTTCTTCTTCATTTCGCCCCAAACCGCGGTCCCGGGAACCGTCAGCATTTTTTCCAGTCGCTCATCCCACCAGGTCCTTGTTTTGTCCCAGAAACCACCGGTGGTGCGCGCCTGCGACGCCAGCAAATCCGCCATCCGGTCCTTCAGCGTCGACATTAAGTCGGTCTCCCACATCAGGAACACCGGAAAGATCTTCTTGTCATAAAGAGCGGGTATCCACCTGGCTGCCGTATCCGCGGCACCCCCCTTCCGAGGTGAGGCCGCCGTGAGCATAGATCGCGATGTCGACCGTTTCCGTCGGACCCAGACCCCACTTCTTTCGTGCCTCGCTCAGATGCTGTGTGATCAGCGCCTCCAGATCCGACGGCTGCGTACGAAAGTCTCCGGTATTGCTCAGCAGTCCGTTGTTCTCCATATCCACGATGAACGGGTCGATCTCGCGATTGCGGAGTGTTTCCTCGACCGCCAGCGTGACGGCTCCGGTTGACGTCGTCCGCAGGCTGGGCGCTGCGGCAATCGCGTCATGCAACTCCGTCACAACCCCCAGCTGCGCCACCCAGCAGTCCATCGCATTGTCGAGCCAGTCCTGATAGGTCAGAATGGCCCGTCCCTCCGTCGCCCATGATGTATCCCACGAGTTTTGAATGATGAAACCCTTCCTCGTATAACCCACCATCGCGAATGCGTGTCCCCCATCGGATGCCTTCGCTTTTTGACAGGGGATGGTCCAGTAATCGCCCTTCGCGACCTTCATGCTCGGCTTCCATGTATCCCAACCGTCGTGGCAGGCGGCACTGGCATAGATCGCGCCCACCTCGTTCAGCGCGTTCTGCATATCCGCAATCGACTTGATATCGATCCTGTAGTACGCGCCCAAAGGTCGCGTCACCGCATCCTGCCACCAGTCCTTCGCCGGATCCCTGGTCGGCTTCGGCATCGCCAGCGTCTTCCACAACGACGCCGCGCACGCCCCATGCTTGAACCATCCCTTCATCGCGCCGCGCAGACTCGACCCCGTATCGGCATTCGGGTCGCCCGGAAACTCGTCATATCTCCGCGCCATGCTGTAGAGCATGAAAGGAGAAACAGGCGTGACCGCCTTTTCCCGTTTAGAACGATATTGCAGGTGATAAATGACGCTGGCCAGTCCAAAACCCGTGCACGCATCGGTGTCCTTCTGATCCAGCACCGGGATATCGATGTCTGGCGCAAACATCTCAGCGGGCGCACGCGTGACCGAAGGGTTGTAGACCCGATCGCGAAGATCGATGCTGTCGGGAACGACGTTCTTCCTGCGCTTGCTTTTGCTATGCACAGTTGGTTTCCCGGCCTGCTTCCCGGCATTGCGAACAGAGGATGGCATAAAGGCCTCCCGGTGGTTCAGTTCGCCGTCGCGCGATAACCCGGAAGATGGATGGGCGCTGGCGTGGATGCAACATACCACCAGGGACTCCCGGAAGGAACCAACATTCTCTCTGGATCCGCTTTTCGCCTCAAGCCGGCAGCCGGCTCAGGAACCGCCGCGCCCTCCGAAACCACGGCCGCTCTCGCCGCTTCAGATACGCCGGCATTCCCTGCGACTTGTTCAGCAGTTTGCGCGCCCAATCCCGCGCCTCCGCCGTCCGCCCCTCCGAAGCCAGCAGCTCGGCGAAGTTCAGATACGTTTCCGACATCGTCGACGTCTGCGTCGCCGCCCGGAACAGCGTCTCCGCCTTCTCTCTCTGGCCCGTCATCGCAAACGCATGCGCCAGCAATCCCTCGGCGCGAAAAAAATCATAGCCGGGCTCTTGGGTAACGACGCGTTCCAAATCGGGAATCGCCGCCGCCGCATCGCCCATCAGCACCGCACACGCCCCGCGCTTGTAGAAAGGATCGATCGTCGTCGATCCCCCCTGGATCGACCGGTCGAAGCAGGCCCGCGCCTGCGCCAGCCGCCCCTCATCCATATAAAGGTCGCCCAGCTCCTCAAAGTTCCCCACCGCTGTATTCACCCGAACCAGCGCCTCCAGCTCCCGCACCCGCCTCCGCCGCGAGAACCCCCTCGCCGACTGCTGCGACAGGAATCTCATATCCGGCGCCGCTTCAATCAACAGATAAATGATCGCGCCCAGCGGCCCCAGAAAAATGATGACGAACAGCCACCACCCATCCGGACGTCGCCGGATAAAGTGAATAATCGCGAGGGCTTCCAGCAACAGTCCCCACCACGTAAAGATGAAATGGATCAGAAATCCCATGGTCAGCATTCAGAATAACGGACCAAAGCAGCGAACAAGCGCGATCGGGCCGCTGTCGGAGGGTTCGCTAACCGGTTTAAAGCCAGCCGCTTCACCAGCTGACCGGAACTTAGCTGACCGCTTTACCAGCTGACCCCTTCACCAGCTACTCTGGTCCCCATGAGCATCCGCACTCTCTCCACCCGCGAGATCTACCGCAACCCCTGGCTCCGCCTCCGCGAAGACCAGATTGAACGCTCGAACGGCACGCGCGGCATCTACGGCGTGGTCGAGAAGGATGATTGCGCCACCATCATCCCCATCGAGGGCGACATGATTTATCTGGTCGAGCAGTTCCGCTACACCATCCGGCAGCGCGCCCTGGAATTACCACAGGGCGGATGGGAAACCGCCGACGTCGACCCCGAAGAGCTGGCCCGTGGCGAGCTGCGCGAAGAGACCGGCCTGACCGCCGCGAAGATGACGCGCCTCGGCGAAATGTGGATTGCCTACGGCTTCGCTCGCCAGAAGGAGCACGTCTTCCTGGCAACCGGCCTCACACCCGGCAGCACCGATCCCGATCCTGAAGAGCATGACCTCGTTCTTCGCCCTACTCTGATCGCAACCTTCGAGCAAATGATCCTCGACGGAACCATTCGCGACGAGTGCACCATTGCCGCATGGGGCCTCTACCGGTTATGGGCCGAGCGGCAATCAACGGTATCGAAGTAACGCCACAGATCACAGGGTTCATGCCCCAGGCCGCCCTTGCGTTTGCCGGAAACCTGCTGCATCCGTACCATAAAGAGAAGACGGATCAGCGCATTCTTCCCGGCACGCCAACCGAGCGGCGGGACGCACCGATCAAATCACTTCGCCGCTCCCCTTCCGCCCTGCGCAACGCTCTACCTGCCAGAGACGAGTCGGGAATGCGGCCCCGGAAGGCACACCTTGACAGCAGAAACCACCGAGCTGAATCCTGCCGCAACGGCGGAAAACGAACCCACGGAACACTCTCACGAAGGACATCAGCATGAGGCACACGCGCATCCGCATCCGACCCTGAACCCGGACTGCACGCGCGAGATCCAGGTCGAGGCCCCCGCCGACGAAGTCAGCAAGGCATTCCGCACCGTGCTGAAGCGGTATCAGAAGCTGGCGCGCATTCCCGGTTTCCGCCCGGGCAAGGTGCCGGAAAGCGTGCTGCGGTCCCGCTTCGCCAGCGCGCTGCGCGAAGACGTCGTCGAGGCGCTGGTGCCCGAGCACTTCCGCGAGGCGATTGCGAAACAGGGTGTGCAGCCAGTCTCACAGCCGCAGGTCACCGATCTGCAGCTCCAGGAAGGCCAGCCGCTGACCTTTAAGGCCGTCTTCGAGGTCCTGCCGCAGTTCAGCATCGATGGCTACCAGGACGTGAAAGTGGAGAAGCCGAGCGCCGAACTGACCGACGAAGAATTCAACGCAGAACTGGAGCGCATTCGCGATACCCACTCGCGACTGGAAGATGTCACGGAGGACCGCGGCCTCGCCGACGGGGACTGGGCGAAAATCAGCTTCACGGGCGACGTCGAGGGTGAGGCTGGAAGCGCTGGCGAAGCCGGGGAATCCGAATCGTCAACGCCGCAACCGATCGAAGGCCGGGATGTCACCGTCGAGATCGGGGGCAAAGACACCGTGCAGGCCTTTACGGACGCGCTGCGCGGCTCGAAGCCCGGGCAGGAGCTGAAATTCGAAGTGACCTATCCGGGGGATTTCGGGCAGAAGCGTCTTGCGGGTAAAACGGTGGCGTACAAAGTTGAGGTTAAAGGCATACAGACAAGAGTTTTGCCTGAACTCAACGACGAATTTGCCAAAGAACTTGGCCACTACGAGAGTCTCGAAGACTTCAGGCAGAAGTTGAAGGAGCATCTCGCAGCCGACAAGAAGAACAGGGTTTTTGCCGATACGAGAAATCGACTGGTAGATGCGCTGGTTTCAAGGTTTCAGTTCCCGGTCCCTGAGTCCCTCGTGCAAAGCCAGATCGATGCCCGCCTCGAGCGTGGGTTGAGAGCGCTCGCGGCACAGGGCATGCGCACGGAAGATATGCGCAGGCTCGACTTTGATCGATTGCGCGAAGCGCAGCGGGAATCCGCTATTGGAGAAGTGAAAGGCACGCTGGTACTGGATCGTGTTGCCGATGTGGAAAACATTCAGATCAGCGACGAGGAAGTGGAACGGGAGCTTCAGGTAATCTCATTGCAAACGCGGGAACCCCTGGAAACGCTGCGCGGAAGGCTCGAGCGCGAGGGCGGTTTAGCAAGGATCCGCGAGCAACTGCGACGGGAGAAAACGGGTAGTCTGCTGGTAGAACGGTTGTCCTGAAGCGCGCAATCGGGCGCGCGGGTGATTCCTGTCACAGACGATGAGGCGGTTAAGCCTCAGAACTGAGAGTAGAGACAAAGATGGCTTTAGTTCCCATGGTCATTGAGCAGACGAGCCGCGGCGAGCGGGCGTATGACATTTATTCGCGTCTGCTCCGCGACAACATTATTTTCCTCGGCACGCCGATCGACGATCAGATTGCGAACCTTGTCATCGCGCAGCTCTTGTTCTTGTCCGGAGAAGATCCGGAGAAGGACATCCAGCTGTACATCAACTCGCCGGGAGGTTCGATTACGGCCGGCCTCGCGATTTACGACACCATGCAGTTCATCCGCAATGACTGTGTGACGTACTGCATTGGACAGGCTGCCAGCATGGGAGCATTTCTCCTGATGGCAGGCACGAAGGGAAAGCGCTTCGCGTTGCCCAATTCCCGCATCCTGATCCACCAGCCGTCCATGGGCGGACTGGCTGGTCAGGCAACCGACATCGATATCCACGCGCGAGAGATTATTCGCATCCGCGAAATCACCAACAAGCTCATGGCCAAACATACCGGCCAGGGCCTCGACAAAATTGAAAGAGACGTTGAACGGGATTTCATCATGAACGCCCCGCAGGCGAAAGAGTACGGGATCATCGACGAGATTATCGATCGCCCGCGGACAACCAACAGTCAGTGATTGCCTGACTGAATTCCCCCTGAGGTAGAGGAGTAGCCGCAGATGAAGACGCGCACGGGACCCGATGAAGCCTTACGTTGCTCGTTCTGCCATAAATCGCAGGACGCCGTTGCCAAGCTGATTTCATCGCCAAGCGATTATCCGCGCGCGTACATCTGCGACGAGTGCGTTGCGGTCTGCAACTCCATCCTCGAAGACGACCGGACCGAGACTACCACCGGCGCGGCGCCCACCCATCTGCCGAAACCGCTTGAGGTCAAGGCGTTTCTGGACGAGTACGTCATCGGCCAGGATCAGACCAAGAAGAAGCTGGCCGTCGCGGTCTATAACCACTACAAGCGCGTGCAGATGAACCGGACGCGCGGAACCGATGTAGAGCTGGCGAAATCGAACATTTTGCTGGTCGGTCCTACAGGCAGCGGCAAGACCCTGCTCGCCCATACGCTGGCCAAGATGCTTGACGTCCCGTTCGCAATTGTGGATGCGACGACCCTCACCGAAGCCGGCTACGTCGGCGAGGACGTCGAGAACATCATCCTGAAGCTGCTCCAGGCGGCAGATGGCGATGTCGCACGGGCCCAGACCGGCATTATTTATATCGACGAAATCGACAAGATCGGTCGCAAGGATGAGAACCCCTCCATCACCCGCGACGTTTCAGGCGAAGGCGTCCAACAGGCGCTGCTGAAGATTCTTGAAGGAACCGTAGCCAACGTCCCGCCCCAGGGCGGACGGAAACACCCCCACCAGGAATTTACGCCGGTGGATACGACGAACATCCTGTTCATCTGCGGCGGGGCGTTTGTTGGCCTCGAGCGGGTGATCGGACGGCGCGTCGGCAAGAAGGCACTGGGCTTTAAGGCGATTGCTGATAAGGACAAGGAGGCGCAGGATCCGACCGGCGCCCTCCATCCGCAGCGCGACAGCGAACTGCTGCGCCAGGCGGAGCCGCAGGATCTGATCCGCTTCGGACTCATTCCGGAGTTTGTGGGACGGCTGCCAGTGATCGGCATCCTCGACGAACTGGACGAAGTGGCTCTGGTGGAGATTCTCACCAAACCGCGCAACGCGATCCTCAAGCAGTACCAGAAGCTGTTCGACTATGAAGGCGTTAAGCTCGGCTTCACCGAAGATGCCACCAGGGCCGTGGCGCAGGAAGCGCTGCTGCGCAAGGTAGGGGCCCGTGGACTTCGCATGATCCTCGAGGAGCTGATGCTCGACCTGATGTATCAGCTGCCCAGCAACAAGAAGGTGAAAGAGCTGGAGATCCAGGCCGAGATGGTCCGGAACCGGAATCTTTCGATGCTGCTGCTCGACAAAGCCAGCTGATGTGCCTTTGTCCGGAGCGGGATAATTTCCACCCGTCCGGACCGATGGCTGCACCATGACGGAACCACACACGCCGCCAACTCCCCGGGGCATGGTTACCGATGATCTGCCAGCTTGCAAACCGACTCCCCCGTAACGCCAAACATGGCCGCGGGGTGCGCAGCCGTTCGCTGAATGGGTTACTCTTCTCTTAAGAGCAGAACCCGCTACAATCATTCGCAAGACAGCAGCCTCGAAAGGAATCCCGTGAGCCAGTCGTCGAAAGAAAGCCGGGAACGAAACGATCTTCGCAAGTTCCCCATGATGCCCATTCGGGACATGGTGATCTTTCCTCACATGATGACCCCGTTCGTGGTGGGTCGTGAATCGAGCGTGCGAGCCCTGGAAGAGGCCCTGAACGGCGAGCGGAAGATCTTCCTCGCCACCCAGCACGACGCCCGCGTCGATGAGCCCCGCCCTGACGAGATTTACCAGGTCGGCACCGTCGGCAACATCGTGCAGAGCGTGCGCATGCCCGACGGCAATATCAAAGTCCTGGTCGAGGGAATCGAACGAGCTCGCGCGGTCGAAATCAACGATACCGACGGTTTCTTTGTCGCGACCGTGAAAGTCGCCAAGCCGCTGCCGGAGATTACGCCGCAGATCGAGCAGCTCGTGCAGCGCGTCACTTCCCTGTTTGAGCAATATGTAAAACTGCAGCAGTCTCTGAATGTGGAAACGGTCGCTTCCGCGATTCGAACCGATGAGCCTTCGAAGCTGGCGGACACCATCGCCGCGAATCTGCAGCTGGAAGTGCCCGACAAGCAGGAATTACTGGATATTTTCGATCTGCCCGAACGGCTTCTGAAGATCGCAGACGTGCTCGACATCGAGATCGAGAAGCTGAACATGGACCGCAGCATCCAGTCGCGCGTGAAGCGGCAGATGGAGCGGGCGCAGAAAGAGTACTACCTCAACGAGAAGATCAAGGCGATCCAAAAGGAACTGGGACGCGGCGAGAAGAGCGAGTTTGACGAGCTGAAGAAGAAGATCGAAACGGCGGGTATGCCGAAGGACGTTTTCGAAAAGGCGATCCAGGAGCTGAAGAAGCTCGAAGCCATGCCCCCGATGTCAGCCGAGTCGACCGTTTCACGGAATTATCTCGACTGGCTGCTGGCCGTGCCCTGGAAGAAGAAGTCCAAGGAAACACGCAGCATTGATCACGCCGAGAAGGTCCTGAATGCCGATCACTACGGCTTGGAAAAAATCAAAGAGCGCATCCTCGAGTTCCTGGCCGTTCGCCAGCTCGTGAAGAATCCCAAAGGCTCAATCCTGTGCTTTGTCGGACCTCCGGGCGTTGGCAAGACCTCACTGGGCATGTCCATTGCCAAAGCGACGGGACGCAAGTTCGTGCGCATGTCGCTCGGCGGTGTGCGCGATGAGGCCGAGATTCGCGGGCACCGTCGCACCTACATCGGCGCCCTGCCGGGACAGATCATTCAGTCGATGAAGAAAGCCGGCACCCGCAATCCGGTTTTCATGCTGGACGAAGTGGACAAGATGGCCTCGGACTTCCGGGGCGATCCGGCGTCGGCGCTGCTCGAGGTACTCGATCCGGAGCAAAACCACAGCTTCCAGGATCACTACCTCGATGTGGAGTACGACCTGTCACAGGTTCTCTTCGTCGCGACGGCCAATGTGCTGCATACGATCCCGCCCGCGCTCCAGGACCGCATGGAGATCCTCCGCCTGCATGGCTACACAGAAGCGGAAAAACTGGAGATTGCGAAGCAATATCTCCTGAAGAAGCAGCGCGACAACACCGGGCTAACAGAAAAGAATCTCGCCTTTACCGATCCTGCGATCACTGAGATGATCCGCAGCTACACGCGCGAGGCCGGCGTCCGCAATCTCGAACGCGAAATCGGCAACGTTTGCCGCAAAGTCGCGCGGCGCGTGGTGAAGGCCGGCGCGAAGCATAAAGAAACGGTAACGCCCGACAATATTTCCGACTTCCTCGGTGTGCCGAAGTTCCGCGACTCTTCGGTCCACGAGAAGAGCGAAGTCGGCCTGGTGAACGGGCTGGCCTGGACCGAGGTCGGCGGCAGCATCCTCCAGACCGAAGTGCAGGTGCTCGACGGCAAAGGCAAGCTCACCACCACCGGCCAGCTCGGCGACGTGATGACGGAGTCGGCGCAGGCGGCGCTCTCGTATGTGCGCAGTCGCGCCCATCATCTCGGCCTGCCGCGCGATTTTTATCGCAACGTCGATATTCACATTCATGTGCCGGAAGGCGCGATTCCCAAGGACGGTCCGTCAGCAGGCATTACGCTGGCTACCGCGCTAGCGAGCGCGCTGGCGAAAATTCCCGTGCGCCGCGACCTGGCAATGACTGGCGAAGTGACGCTGCGTGGTAAGGTGCTGGCCATCGGCGGACTCAAGGAAAAGCTGCTGGCGGCACACCGCGCCGGCATCTTCGAAGCGATCCTCCCGGAAGACAATCGCAAGGACCTTCCGGATATTCCCGACAACCTCAGGACCGCCATGAAGCTGAACTTTGTGGATTCGATGGACGA
>DASZYN010000201.1:0-2301 GCA_035545435.1 Acidobacteriaceae bacterium
GAGCAGAGTGGCCTGTACAAGTGGAGCAGTTTGCGCTCGGACTACCTGGCCCAGGCCAACAACCAGCTGGCCGCTCAGTACGGAGAGGGCTACGCGCCGGGCTGGTACTGGGATCCGTGGATGACCGGATACACCTTCCTCGGCCCGAGTCCGTTCTACAGCCCGTTTGGCTGGGGCTTCTATCCCTTCGGATACGCAGGCGGATATTGGGGCGGCTATTATCCGCACGTTGTGCATGTTTACCCGCCGGCGCCGGTCCACCATCGTGGATTTCCTGGTTATCGGGGCCCGGCGTTTCAATCCGGCCGGGCCGGTGGATTCCGAGGCGGTGCCTTCGGCGGCGGTGGACATCTCGGCGGCTTCCACGGTGGCGCCAGCTCCGGCGGATTCCACGGCGGCGGACGCGGCCATTAAGAACTTCTTAGCTTGAACGAGCGAGCCTCGCATATTCCGATGCGAGGCTTTTTCTTTTCGGCAGGATTTCGCGGGAGTTGAGCCGATCGCAATGAAAACTGTGCCGCCGGTAACGCTCTTCCGTGCCGCGTTTCCCGATCCGAAAAAGGAGTGATTCGAATTAGACCCCCCTCATCTTCTGCAGCACTTACTCCGATGCACAAGGGGTATGAGAAACCTGTGCGGATGGTCGGTCGTCGTGACGGTATTGTTCTCAGTCAGCGGTTGGGGACAGCAGATGGCGCTCCTGGACGCGCCCGAACCGGCTGCATCGTCATCCAGCCTGGTGGCTGGGGGCGCGGGTGGTCCGGCCGGATCCTCCAGTCTGACGGGAGGCGCAGGCTCGGCAGTTCTGCCGGTCATGCGGAAACCAGCGGCCGATCGGCGCGCAGGCCTGACGCAGACCGACTGGACGCTCCTCGGGGCCGCAGGGGCGCTGCGCTTGCTCGACTACACATCGACGGTAAAGGCCATGTCGGATCCCATCCACTTCCGCGAAGACCAGTTGCCCAACGCGCTGGTCCATTGCCGTCCAGGGCTGGGTGCGTTTGAGGCGAGTATGGTGGGCGTGAATTACTACGCCTATCGGGTCCTCGTGGAGCATCGGCACCGCAAGCTCGCGCGATGGGGCCAGGTCATCAATCTAGCGGCGACGGGCTGGACTGTCGGCCGCAATTACTACGAGCTGCATGAATACTGGCCCCGCCAAAACACTCTGCGCCCCGACAGCAAGTAGCCGATTAACGATTACGGCCGGAAATTTGGCGGCGGCTCGAAGCTTGTTGCTGTGGGTGCGTCGGGCTGCAGAACAAAGTGCAGCGTCGTTGTGGCGTTTTCCGGAATCTTGTCCAGCGGAAGCCAGAGTTGGTTCAGAGGCTGGCCGTTCAGTGTGATGGCGCGAACGTACGGCCCGGTTCCCTCCGATGTGACGATGAGCGTGCGCCCGTTGCCAAAGTGCACTGTCACCGACGGAAACATCGGCGTGCCCAGGAAGAATCCACCCACGCCCGGCACTCCTGGATAAAGGCCCAGAGCATTCCACACGAATACGCCCGACGTAGCGCCCAGGTCGTCGTTGCCGGGAATCCCATCCGGCTTCGTCGAAAACGTCTGCTGCTCGATCCGCGCGATCACTTCCGCGGTCTTCCAGGGCTGATCGGTGTACTCGTAAACGTAGGGCGTCACGAAGTCCGGCTCGTTGGCCATGTTGAAGCACGGTTCGCCCCAGCAAATCAGTTTTGAGAAAAATTTGTCGAGCCGCGGCACCACCGCCGCCGACCCACCCATTGCCGCAATCAGCCGTGGATAGTCAAACGGGATCATGAACGAGTACTGCCAGGTGTTGCCTTCCTCAAAGCCGAGCTGATCGGTGGAGACGGGAGCATTGTCGCGCTTCGGCAGCGAGTGCGCCGGATCGAACCCCTTGAGCCACGAGCCATCGGAGTTGCGAGGGCGGATCCACTTCGTCTCCGGATCGAACAAGTTCTGCCAGTTCCCGGCTCTGTTCATCAGTGCGTGAGCGCTGAGGTCGTCGCCGCCCACGGCACGCGCGAACTGCGACGCCGCAAAGTCCGCGGAGGCGTACTCGAGTGTTCGCGAGCCGTCGATTGAATCCTTGTCGATGGGGATGTAACCGAGCCTGAGCTCGTCGGCCAGAAACGGCCGCTCGGATTCGTTGTGCGGACCAATACCGGGTTGCGAGGCGGCCTTGAGCATGTACTGCAGCGCAGCGTGGGCATCGAAGTGGCGCGCGCCAAAGGCGTACGCATCGGCGAGAAGGATCGTCGGCGAGTCTCCGCCCATCACGTAGGTGACGTCGTTGGCGGCCGGCCAGCGTGGCAGCCATCC
>DASZYN010000202.1:0-1561 GCA_035545435.1 Acidobacteriaceae bacterium
CCGCATCGCGACGCCCAGGGGCACGTCGATAACGCGGTGCTGATCCTGCATGGAACGGGCGGGACGGGAGCGCAGTTCCTCGCCCCTTATTTTGCAGGCGTGCTGTTTGGGCCGGGACAACTGCTGGATGCGACGAAGTACTACATTATTTTGCCGGACGATATCGGGCATGGTGGATCGTCGAAGCCGAGCGATGGGATGCACGCGCATTTTCCGCAGTACGACTACGACGACATGGTGGCGGGCGAGCATTTGCTGCTGACCGAAGGGCTGCATGTGGATCATCTCCGCCTGGCGATGGGGACGTCGATGGGATGCATGCACGCGTGGGTGTGGGGTGAGACCTGGCCGGGATTCGCCGATGCGCTCATGCCCCTGGCGTGCCTGCCCGTGCAGATTGCGGGAAGGAACCGGATGATGCGCAAGATGGCCATGGACGCGATCACGGACGATCCGGCATGGAATCACGGCGAGTACACGGCGCCGCCGCCGGGGTTGCGCACGTCGCTGGAGATGCTGCTGATCATGGGATCGAGCCCGCTGCAGATGCAGGAGCACTACGGGACGCGCGATGAAGCCGATGCCTACCTGAAGAGCTTCTTCGACTCGCGCTTCAAAACGACCGACGCGAATGACTTTCTGTATCAGTTCAATTCATCGCGGAACTACGATCCTTCGGCGAATCTGGAGAAGATTCAGGTGCCGGTGATGGCCGTGAATTCCGCGGATGACTTTATTAATCCGCCGGAGCTGGACATCATGCCGAAGATGATCCAGCGCGTGCCGAAGGGGAAATACGTGCTCCTGCCGATTACCGAGGAGACGCGAGGGCACGGAACGCACACGCATGCAGCGATCTGGGAGAAGTATCTGGCGGAGTTGCTGCAGGAGTCGGCTCGATAGAGGCGGCAGCCTTTTCCGTCCAGTGAAGAGAGGTCAGGTGGGCCTGATGGCCTGTCGCAGAGCGGTTGTTACCGGTGTTGAAAGGGCACAGCTTCACTGCATGCGGAAAGCCCGAAGCGCGGAAAGGGTCTGGCTTCAGCCGGACCGTAACGTCTCTCCACTCGGACGGAACCGGAATCCGGCGGGGAGTTTTCCTCCACCCATGTGCTGCGGAGCAGCACGACGGTAGAAGCCCCGGCCTTCAGGCCGGGGAATTCAGAGCTTCAAAGAAGGGGCCTTCAGGCCCGGTCCCTCCTTCACCCTGTCATCCCGACCGAAGCGGAGTGACCTGCTTCTCTTCAGCAATAAGAAATTGCCGAAACACCACACGAGTGTGATGTCCCGCAAGTTCGTTCAACAACCGATCCTGGTTTTGTAAAAGGGCACGACTTCAGTCGTGCCACAGAGAACGCAAAAACCAGGGGCTTCAGCCCCTGAGGCCTGGCTCTCCGGCGACTGATTGTTCAATGAACTTCATGGACAGCACACTAGTTGACGGTGAGGGTAAGCGTCGTGCTGGCGGTAATGCCGGAGGTTGTGGTGTCGGCCCCGACCACGGTGACGATGTAGCTGCCGGTGGAGACCTGGTTATTCGTCGACGCGGTGGAGTTGGAGGTCG
>DASZYN010000203.1:0-10486 GCA_035545435.1 Acidobacteriaceae bacterium
GGGCCTCATTCCCAGGACATCTGCTATGCGACTGAAAACCGTCAGGTCGCGGTGAAGAATGTAGCGCACAGCGCCGATCTGGTGCTGGTGGTGGGTTCGAACAACAGCTCGAACTCGAACCGGCTCGTCGAGGTATCGCGCAACCTCGGCACCCAGGGCTACCTGATTGATAACGCCGAGGCAATTGACCCAGCCTGGCTGAAGGGCGTCCAGAACGTCGCGGTCACAGCAGGGGCGTCGGCGCCGGAAATTCTGGTCGAAGGCGTCATTGACTATCTGAAGAGCAATGGCTTCGGAACCGTCGAGGAAGTTGAGGTCATGCCGGAAAACGTCCGGTTTGGGCTTCCTCCGGAGATCGTACAGGCCATCCAGTCGGCTCCGCCCACAACTGCGGCGGGAGTCTAACCCAGGGTTTCGGGCATCGCACTGAGGAGAGAGCTGTTTTCTCGGACGATATGAGTACATCACTTCCAGCCGCCCGGCCAAAGTCCATCGCAGAGAGTGCCGACGGCCCATCTCGGGGCGAAAATCAGCCGGCCAGTGCGGCTGCGCAGGTGAAGTTCGGACGAATCGATGCGGCACTCGAAGACGTGGCGCACGCCATCGAGCGTTCCCGGAACGCTTTGCTGGGCATGCAGCAGGGTGAAGGTCAATGGTGCGGGGAGCTGGAAGGCGACTCCATGCTGGAGGCCGACTATATCTTCCTCCACGTGCTGCTGGGCACCGGCGATCAGGGAAAGATGGAGCGGGCGCTGAACGAGATCATGCGCTATCGCAACGACGACGGAAGCTGGTCGCTCTATCCCGGCGGCCCTGGAAACATCAGCCTGTCGGTCAAATGCTACTTCGCCAACAAGCTCATGGGCGTTTCCGCCGATGAGCCGCACATGGTCCAGACCCGCGAATGGGTTCTGGCGCACGGTGGAGTCGTCGCCTGCAATACCTTCACGAAGATCTATCTCTGCGCGCTCGGCCAGTACGAGTACAACTCGGTGCCGGCCATTCCGCCTGAGATCGTCCTCTTCCCGAAGTGGTTCTATTTCAACATCTACGAAATTTCCTCGTGGTCGCGGGGCATTCTCGTTCCGCTTTCCATTGCCTACGCCAAGAAGCCCTTCAAGAAAATTCCCGCTGAGCACGGCATCAGCGAACTGTTCGTTGGCGGTCGTGAGAATGCCGACCTGAGCCTGCGCTGGGATCGGGACAAGGTTGTCAGCTGGCGGAATTTCTTCATCTTCCTCGATCGCGTCACGCACTGGTTCGAACGCATCCACATTCGGCCCTTGCGCTCCATCGCGCTGAAGAAAGCGCAGAAGTGGATGCTCGAGCGCCTGGAGATGTCCGACGGTCTGGGAGCGATCTATCCGGCCATCCTGAACTCGATCATCGCGCTGCGCTGCCTCGGGTATTCCCTCGACGATCCGCAGGTGATCCGGGCCATGGATGAGTTCGAGAAGCTCGGTGTCGACGCACCCAACGGCACACCGGACTACCCGGTGCCCACCTTCCGCATGCAGCCCTGCATGTCGCCGGTCTGGGATACGGCCCAGGCTGTCTATGCCCTCGGCGAGGCAGGACTTGATCGCAAAGATCCGCGGCTGCTGAAAGCGGCGGACTGGATGCTGTCGAAGGAGGTCCGGCACAAGGGCGACTGGTCGGTGAAGAATCGGCGTGCGGCTCCCGGCGGCTGGTACTTCGAGTACAACAATGAATTCTATCCGGATGTCGATGATACCGCTCAGGTTTTGCTCGCTCTAAATAAGGTCGACAATCCCCGCGAACGCTATCAATATGACGTCTGCCAGCGCGCCATCGATTGGCTCCTTTCCATGCAGTGCAAAAACGGCGGATGGGGAAGTTTCGACAAAGACAACACCAAGATGATCTTCCAGCACATCCCCTTCGCCGACCATAACGCGATGCTCGACCCCCCGACGGTCGACATTACGGGACGGATCCTCGAAATGCTGGCGACCTACGGCTACACACGCAAGGACCGCCGCGTGGAGAAGGCGATCAAGTTCATCTACTCCGAACAGGAACCGGATGGAAGCTGGTTCGGACGCTGGGGTGTCAATTATCTCTACGGCACTTTCCTGGTCCTGCGCGGTCTCGAAGCCATGGGCGTTTGGAGTCACGAGCCCGAGATCCAGCAGGCGGCAGAGTGGATTCGGTCTGTGCAGAATGCCGACGGAGGGTGGGGAGAGAGCTGTCACAGCTACGACGATCCGGTAACGCGCGGGGTGGGCGTCAGCACTCCGTCGCAAACGGCGTGGGGTGTTCTGGGTCTGCTGGCTGCTGGCGATAACCGAAGCGACTCGGTAGCCAAGGGCATCAAATGGTTACTGGCAAAGCAGCAGTCTGATGGTTCCTGGGATGAAAGCACTGGGCAGGGGAAGACGCGGCAGGCCATCTACACGGGAACCGGCTTCCCGCGCGTGTTTTACCTCGCCTACCCGCTGTATCGCGATTATTTCGCGCTTCTGGCGCTGACGAGCTATAAGCGAGCCATGGATAAAGCTGATTAGCGGAACACCGCGAGTGCAACGCCGTTTTGAAAGGGCACGGCTTGAGCCGTGTCGGAGCAACAAATTCTATCGGGCTTTAGCCCCTGAGGGATGCGTTCCCAGGCTGGATCTGGACCTCCCGGAAGGAAACACTGAATGGCGGTACCTGTATCGCAGGCATGGACGGTAGCAACCTACGTCCTCAAGCAGAAGCTGAAAGGCCGGAAGAAGTTCCCTCTGGTGACCATGCTGGAGCCGCTGTTTCGCTGCAATCTGGCGTGCGCCGGCTGCGGCAAGATTCAGTATCCCCCGCACATCCTCAAGCAGGAGCTGACCCCGGAGGAGTGCTTCCGTGCCATTGAAGAATCGGGCACGCCCATGGTGTCGATTCCCGGCGGCGAGCCATTGCTGCACCCGCAGATCGACAAGATCGTCGAGGGCCTGGTTGCGCGCAAAAAGTACGTTTATCTCTGCACCAACGCTCTGCTCCTCAAAGAAAAGCTGCACCTCTTCAAGCCGAGCAAATATCTTTCCTTTTCGGTCCACCTCGACGGCCAGCGGGAGCATCATGACTTCTCCGTATGCCGCGAAGGCGGGTACGACATTGCCATGGAAGGCATCAAGGCCGCTGTGGCAGCAGGCTTTCGCGTCACGACCAACACCACGCTGTTCGACGGAGCCGATCCCAACTCCGTGCGCGGTCACTTCGACGACCTGATGAACGTCGGCGTCGAGGCCATGATGGTCGCCCCCGGTTACACCTACGAGAAGGCTCCCGACCAGAAGCACTTCCTTGGCCGGGCACGCTCCCGCCGCTTGTTCCGCGCCATCCTGTCGAACCGGAAGAAGAGCTGGAAGTTTAACGCAAACTACCTCTACCTCGAATTCATCATGGGGAAACGCGACTTCCACTGCACGCCCTGGGCAATGCCCACGTTCAGCATCTTCGGCTGGCAGAAGCCCTGCTATCTCCTGCAGGACGGATACGCCGATACCTTCCAGGAACTGATTGACTCCACGAACTGGGAGAATTACGGAACCGAGAGCGGCAATCCAAAATGCGCGAACTGCATGGTGCACTCCGGCTACGAAGGCACCGCCGTCAACTACACTTTCGGGTCGTTGAAGGGTTTGTGGCAGACGGCGAAGGCCATGGCGAACCTGTATCCCGACAAAGGCGCGCTCGACCTCCTGAACGAACCGGTGAAGCCGGCGCACAGCTTCAATCCTCTGGTTCAAATTGAGACGAAGGTCACGGTCGAAGAGGGAACTCGCGTATGAGCCACCAGCCCCTGCGCGGAGAGCCCGACGCCGGCACAAATGGAACAACCTTTGATCCAAATTCCGTCGAAGTGATGGAAGGCCGCCAGCGCGAACAGCTGGAGGGCTGGATTCCATCGCTCGCAAGCGAAGGGGAGATTCGCCAGGCGCTGGAGAAGGCCTTCGACTATCGTGGCGATGTGACGCTGACCCTGAAAAACGGTGACGTCGTCCACGGATACGTCTTCGATCGGCGGCCTGGCACCACGCTCGAGGATTCCGCCGTGCGCGTGATGCCGTCGGATCAGCGAACCAGGCTCACCATTCCATATTCCGATATTGCCGCGCTGGCATTCACCGGCCGCGACAATGCAGCAGGAAAGACCTTCGAAGCCTGGGTGCGCAAATACTGGGAAAAGAAAGCCGCCGGCGAGAAGAACATCGGCATCGAGGCGGAGAAGCTGTAACATCCGCCGACGGACACACGTGTCCCACACCACCCTCTGCGGAATTCCCTTAGCCTAAGTTTCCATTTCTACGTCTAACCACGCAGGCCTTATCCCCCCTGTTGGAGGCTCTCTTTTGCGCGTTCGCATCCTCTCCCTTTTTGCGCTTTTGCTTTGCGCCACCTGGTCCTTTGCTCAGGAGTCAAATTCGACGGATCCGGTCGACGATGCACCTGTCGTTACCTTGGCCGCAAACCAACAAAGTTCGCCTGCGCCTCAGTCCACCAACAATTCCCAACTCCCCAGCGCTCCGCAACCGGCCAACGCTCCCAACGCCGTCGCCGTGCCGCCATCGAAGCAGCAGACTAAGCGCATCCTCGGAGTGATGCCGAATTTCCGCGCCGTCAGCCAGGGAACCATCCCGCCACCGCCTGGCCCGAAGCGGGCCTTCGTGATTGCCACCGAGAACAGCTTCGACTATTCCGCGTTCGTGTTCGTCGGCGTGACCTCGCTGCTGGCGGAAGGCTCCAACGCGCATCCCACGCTGGGCAAGGGAATCGGCGGCTACTGGGGCTACTACTGGCGCGGCTATCTCGACAAAACCGACGGCAATTACCTCGTGATCTGGGCGCTGCCCAGCCTGTTGCATGAAGACGAGCGCTACTTCACCAGGGGGCAGGGCAGCATCCTGGGTCGCGGTGTCTATGCGGCGTCCCGAGTGCTGATCACTCCCGACTATCACGGCCACAATACAGCGAACATTGCCGAACTTGGAGGGCGGGCCATCGCGCAGGCCGTCTCGTTGTCGTACTATCCCTCCGCCGATCGCACCTTCGGCGATGTAGCTGAACGTTATGGTTACGCCCTTGGACGCGATGCGCTGACGGCAACCTTCCGCGAGTTCTGGCCGGACATCGCAGCCCATGTGCTGCCGCACCACAAAAAAGGGAACTGACTTCGGGAACCGTCCACGCATCAACGAGCGCAATCAAAGTAACAATTCACCCTTCCCCAGGTAATGCGCGAGGATTCCGCATGCAGCAGCGGACTGCTGACCCGCAGCCCACTCCGTTGCGCCCATGGGCATGGGCCACTTCGCGCAATCGCGTCGCACCCATCTTTACCTTTACTTCGAAAACGCGGCCGTGCTACGTTCCTATACCAATCCCCCGCCAAAACCGAAGTGGAGAATTCAGGTGTACTGCATTCAGTGCGGATCCTCGATCCCTTCCGGAAACAAGTTCTGTGTGAATTGCGGCGCGGCCGCGCAGTCGTCGGCAGCGGCATCGAATGCCTCCTTTGCTGAGGCTGTGCCCACTCCCATCGCGTCCCCCGCATCCGCGAATCCGGCTCAGCCCGTCGTCCAGCCGCCCGTCTATGCGCCTGCGCCAGGCCAGGCCGTTTACGTGCAGCCCAACGGGCAACCAATGTATTACGTCCCATCGGGAGCGGCTCCTCACGCCCATGCCGGACATCAGCTGAACCTGCTGCACGGGCTGCAGGCGAGGCTGCAAAGTCTGGCATCGACCGAACAGCTGGAGGGCTTCAGCCTGAAGCAGATGTTCTCAGAGGTGTTCAAGCGGCGCAGCGAAGACGAGATTGAGGATTATCTGCTGGTGGGCACAAGCCGCACCACGCCGCCCATCGATGTGTGCCAGACCGGCTGGCCAAAGCCGTGGCTCTTCTTCCGCGTGCTGGTGATTCTTGCCGTCACCTACACCGTGTTTACCATCACCCTCCTGCATCTGCCCGATGCGGGGAATCTGATCCCCGCCGTGATGTTCATCGGAGCCTTCGCGGTGCCGCTCACCACGCTGGCGTTTTTCTTTGAGATGAACAGCCCACGCAACGTCTCCGTTCACAGGATCGTGACGCTGTTCCTCTATGGAGCGGTGGTGTCGCTGATCTTCGCGCTGGTCGGTTATGAGCTGCCCATTTTGGGATCGCTGGGCGCGATCGCCGCTGGCGTCGTGGAAGAAGTCGCCAAGCTGCTCACCGTCGTTGTTGTGATCCGTGGCGTGAAGTACAAGTACATCCTCAACGGGTTGCTGTTCGGCGCTACGGTGGGTGCCGGTTTTGCCGCCTTTGAGACGGCAGGCTATGCGCTGAACAAAGGCCTTCTTGCCGGCCACGACTTGGCTTCCGGCGTCACGAACATGCTGGCAGTGCTGTCCATCCGCGCCTTCCTCACGCCGTGGGGACACGTTGCATGGACAGCGATCGCGGCGGCCGCTCTGTGGCGCGTCAAAGGCGCCCAGCGGTTGAAGCCTTCAATGTTCTTCGACTCACGATTCCTGAAGGCCTTCATGATTCCGGTGGTGCTGCACATCGCCTGGGATTGCCCCTGGCAGCTCCCGTTCGAGGGAAACGCAATTATCTCGGCCGTGGTCAGCTGGTACGTCGTCTTCGGTTTGGTGCAGCAGGGACTTCGCCAGGTGAAAGAGGAGCAGAAGCTGCAGCTGCAGCAGACACTACAGCGCGTCGAGACATCGATGCAGCCTGTCGGCTCGGTCGCCGTTTCCTGATCACGCGGGTGGTCCCCCAGGTCATCGCTCAGGAGAAGATCCGTCATGGCATTCTGCAGCAATTGCGGTCATCAGCTCGCAGGGAATGAGAAGTTCTGTGCCGAGTGCGGAACCGTGGTGCAGGGAAGCACGCCCCATGCAACTGCGGCCACTCCTGCGCCGATAACGTCGCCGACTCCGTCGGTGCCGCCCATAGCAGCGGCTCCGACAGCCTATCCCGCAGGACCGGTCCCGGTCGTTGTGGGTGCGCCGCCGACACAGCCGCTTCAGCAGAAGAAGGGCATGGTGGGCACCGTTGTGATCGTCCTTTTGGCGGCGGCCATCGGCTATTACTTCTACAACCGGTCGCACGCCCCGGCAAAGCCCGCACCAACACCGGCGCCCGTCGTCCAGACTCCGCCGCCCAATGGCAATGGGGGCAATGGCGGAACCGCGGCGCTGGTGAACCTGCAGAGCTTCAATGCACACTGGCAGGACGAGAGCGGCATGCTGACGCTAACAACAGCAACATGGGCAAATAATTCCACCACCGACTTGGCGTCCGCAACGTTACAGTGCCGCCAGTTCAATACGGCCGGTACGGACTTGTCGGAATATCGCGTGACCCTCAATGGACCGACGAAAGCTCAAACCAGCAGTCAGTTCAGCAATATCTCTCTGGGCGCGACCGCCAGCGGCATGACGAAGGTGGATTGCTCCATCATCCACGTGAAACCGACGAGCTAAAAGGTGGGAGTGCTGGAATGGACCGCATGAGGGTTGCCCGCGCTTTGTGGTGTCCCGCAGGTTCGTTGAAGAATGGGCCGACGCTCTTGTAACAGGGCATGACCTCAGTCGTGCCGCAAAGGCGCAAAAATGATGTGGGCTTCGCCCCTGAGGCTTTCTCTTCAGTCACCTCTTATCCATTTTCGGGACAGCACGCTAGTTGTGCAGCAGATTCATCAGACTGCCGCCGGCGAAGGGCTCCAGCGTAAACGTCAGCGCGAAGAGCACGAGCCCTGCAAAGGCGAGCCACATGCGCCCTTTTGTCAGAGGCGCTTCGGCGACGGCCGGATGTTTCAGGCTCGGAAGCAGGAAGCATCCCCACACCAGCCAACCGACCCAAAACATCGTCCCGGCAAAAAACAGAAGAAACACGATGGTGTTCGTCGCCCACCGGTGCACGCGCGGCGAGACCGCATAAAGGATGTGTCCGCCGTCGAGCTGGCCTGCAGGCATTAGGTTCACGGAGGTAATAAACAGTCCGATCCATGCTGCGACCAGGACAGGATGCGGATTAAACGAGGCATCCAGTGGCGGCACTCCGGGATAGAACCAGCGCACCATGCCGTGAACGATCGACAGGGCAAAAGGCACACTCACGCTGATGCTCGCGCTGGACTGAAAACCCGGAGCGGCCGTCGGCTGCGACAGCAGGAGGCCGCTGATCAGAGCAGGGATCGCAACCACCATGCCCGCCAGAGGTCCCGCGACGCCGATGTCGAGCAGCGCCATGCGCGACGGCACCCGCGAACGCAGACGGATAAACGCGCCGAAGGTTCCGATGAGCGTCGGCGCTGGCAATACCCAGGGCAGAGAAGAACGGACGCCGTGAGCGCGGCACGCGAAGAAGTGGCCGATTTCGTGGGCGGCGAGAATGCCGAGCAGAGTGAGTGCGAAGGACCATCCGCCGGAAAGGAGATCGGGATGCCGAACGATCCAGGCAAAGGGAAAAAAACCGGCGTTCACCGCGAACGGCGGAGCCCCACGGCGGAAGTTGTACATCAGCACGGCGCCCGTACTGAGCGTGGTAAAGACGCTGAGAAGCAGCAGGCAAAACGCCACGCCGGCTCCTTCCCATAGCGAAGGCGGGTGAACCGGAAGGGTGGCAAGAGGCACGGGTCGGCGCTCTGGCGGCCGGGGAAACTGGATGGCGGGCTGACCCATGCGCTGCGGTCCTGGGGCGAAACGAACCAGACGCCCCTAGTGTATCCAGACCGTGGCGTGACGACAGTACCTATTTTGTAGAGGCGCTATTGGCCGTCGAGAAGGTGCAGTTCTTTCCCCGGCTTAAAGCGAACTGCCTTGCCCGGGGCGATGCTGACTTCGGCTCCGGTGCGCGGATTCCGGCCAATTCCGGTTTTGCGGGGACGGACGTTGAAAACACCGAAGCCGCGGAGTTCAATCCGCTGACCCTCTGCAAGAGCCCGCTTCAGGCTCTCGAAGACCGTATCGACAGCAGCCTCGGCCTTGTTGCGCTGCAGGCCGGTGCGTTCGATCACCTGGTGAATGATGTCCTGCTTTATCAAGGTTTTCCCCCGTCAGGCGAAGTGTCCGTCTCAACGCTGATCGTAGAAACGTTTGATGGCATTGTCAATGTGGCGGCCGTCCCGTAAGATGCAATTTTTACCCCTATTTGCGGGCCGCAAGGTCCCAGCCGGTGCGCTCAGGCCGGCCAACGCAGGATTGGAACCGGAAAAAGGCCGTTCTGGACCAGAACGGCAGGGAGGGACATGGCCATCAAGAGTGATCGCTGGATCCGGGAACAGGCCCTGAAGGGCATGATCGACCCATTCAGCGAAAAGCAGGTGCGGGAGGGCGTCGTCTCCTACGGGCTCTCTTCCTACGGATACGATCTGCGCGTTTCCGACGAATTTCGGATCTTCACCAATGTCAACAGCGCCGTCGTCGACCCCAAGAAGTTCGACGAGCGCTCCTTCGTAACCGTACAGTCGGAATCCATCCTGGTACCCCCGAACAGCTTCGCCCTGGCACGATCGGTCGAGTATTTTCGGATTCCGCGTGACGTTCTCACGATTTGCGTGGGAAAATCCACATACGCCCGTTGCGGAATCATCGTCAATGTCACGCCCTTCGAACCAGAGTGGGAAGGCTTCGTGACACTTGAGATTTCCAACACGACGCCGCTGCCGGCGCGCGTTTATGCGAACGAAGGATTGTGTCAGATTCTGTTTTTCCAGTCGGACGAGCCCTGTGAAATCAGCTACGCCGACCGGAAAGGCAAGTATCAAAAACAGCAGGGAATTGTTCTCCCAAAATTGTAGGAGCTATGGAAACAGGCAGTCACACCACTCTTAAGGCAAAAGTTGGACTACTGGATTTCGAGCCGCTTCGAATCGCGGGGTTGCGGGAGATCTTTGCCGAGCAACCGGATTTTCAGGTCATCGCAACCGACTGGGCGAGCGCCTTCAGGGATTCGGCTCTCGATCTGGTCGTCGTCGTCTTGCGGGACCAGGCCTTTTCCCTGGCCTTGCTGGCCAGGCTGCGAACCCGCCATCCCGGATTGAAGGTTCTGGTCATCGGTACGGGATCCGAGCCTGAGAAGATCCTTGAGGCCATCGGAGCGGGCGCGAAAGGATGGCTGGAGGAGACCGCCAGCCCGGAACAAGTCATGCATGCCGCATGTGCCATTTTGGATGGCTCCATCTGGGCGCCTCGGCAGGTCCTGGCGACCTTCGTCGACCGCGCTCTGGAAGGATCTGCGGCACGGCGTCGCCGGTCGAGTCCGCGCTTCACCGAGCGCGAAGAGGAAGTCCTGCAGCAGTTGGTGCTGGCGCGCTCTAATCGTGAAATCGCCCAGGCACTGAGCATCCGCGAGCAGACCGTGAAGTCCTATGTAGCACGGCTGATGCGTAAGGTTGGAGTGGGGAATCGTATTGCGCTGTCGGTGCAGGCTGCCAGCGGAGCCTGGGGCGAAAAGAAGCTCTAGAGCGCTCCCCGGGGCTTAGTTAACAGAATATCTGTTATC
>DASZYN010000204.1:0-15066 GCA_035545435.1 Acidobacteriaceae bacterium
CGATGAGCGGAGCGCACCGCTGGGCAAGGTCATTGCAGACCTGTTCGAGTTTCTCGCCGAGCCGCACCTGATCCAGCCGACGATCATCTACGAATTCCCGACAGCCGTCTCCCCCCTCTCCAAGCAAAAGCCCGACGAGCCCGACTGGGTCGAGCGCTTTGAGTTCTACATCGGCGGATTCGAGCTCGGCAACGCCTTCTCTGAGCTGAACGACCCCGAGGAGCAGTTCCGCCGCTTCAAAGACCAGCTTGAACAGCACGAGCGCGGCGACGAGGAAGCCCACCAGATGGACCTCGACTACGTCCGCGCCCTGGCCTACGGGCTGCCTCCCACAGCGGGCGAGGGCATCGGCATCGATCGGCTGACGATGATCCTCACCGGTGCGCGCTCCATCCGCGACGTGATCCTGTTCCCGCTGCTCCGGCCGCAGGCGAAGGAGCCGGAAGCCGGCGGCGGGAAGCAGGAACCAGCAAGCAGCTAGGTCTGGCGGGGACCCGAAGAAGTTACGCCGACAGCAGCTGCCGAAGCTTCCGGACTGCCCCAGGCATCTGCTCTTCGGGCGTATTGCCGAAGCCAAGGATGAATCCCTGGCGTGCTCGTCCGTTCGTGTAGCAGGGAGAGAGCGGCCAGAGCCACAGCTTGTCCTTCGCGGCGCGCGTAGCGATGTCCACATCGGAGACGGCGCCGGCTCGAAAGGCCTGCGGGAAGGTGACGGTGAGGTGCATGCCAGCTTCCGAGCCGTGAATCTTCAGAAAATCGCCGAATTCAGCGCGCAGACATTCGACCAGTGCGGCGCGGCGACCCTTGTAGAGAGCGCGCATGCGGCGAATGTGTCGCGCAAAGTGTCCGTCCTGCATGAAATCCGTGAGGGCCTCCTGAAAGAGATACGAGGGGAAGATGTCCATGGAGAAGCGGACGGCGGCGAAGCGGTCGACAAGGTCGGCGGGGATGACGATGTAGCCAAGACGCAGCGAAGGGCGCAGTACCTTGCTGAATGTTCCGATGTAGATGACGCGGTCGCACGGGTCAAGGCCCTGGAGCGATGGAATCGGCATCGTGTCGAACCGGTACTCGCTGTCATAGTCGTCTTCGACGATCCAGGATGACGCCTGGCGGGACCACTCAAGGAGCTGGAAACGCCGTGACGCGCTCATCGTCACGCCCAGGGCGTAATGGTGCGAGGGCGTGACGAAGGCGACACGAGCATCAGGAGCCAGACGCATGCCGGCTGTTACATCCAGTCCATCCTCATCAACTGGAACCGGAATCGCGCGGCAGCCGGAACCCGTCAGTAGAGAACGCATGAGCGGGTAGCAGGGCTCTTCCATCCAGGCCGCATCGCCGGGGTCGAGCAGAACACGGGTCACGATATCGAGGGCCTGCTGCGAGCCGGAGACGACCATGATCTGGCCCGGTTCACAGCGAACTGCACGCGCCGTGCGCAGGTACGAGCAGATGGCTTCGCGAAACGGCTGCAGTCCGAGGGGGTGAATGTTGCCTGGTGCGTGGATGCGCAGGGTGCGGCTGTGCCGGGCCACCAGTTTTGACCAAAGTTCGAAAGGGAAGTGATCGAGCGCCGGCTGATGCACGGCGAAGGATCCCCACCCGCTCCGCCACGCAGGAGGATCGTAGGCGGGAAACAGGGCAGAGCGGCGCGAGGTGCGTCGGGAGGAGGGCGCTTCCTCGGCTGGACGTTTCGGGTTCGAAGCGCGGTAGGGCAGCGAAGATGCTACGAAGGTGCCGGCGCCGACCCGGCTTTCGAAATAGCCTTCGGCCAGCAGCTGGGCGTAGGCGTCGAGCACGGGAAAGCGAGAGATTTCGAGTTCTGCTGCAAGCGAACGGCTGGAGGGAACCTGCTGCCCGGCGGCCAGATCGCCGCGGAGTATCGCGTCGCGGAACCCGGCGTAGACCTGCCGGTGGAGTGGCGCGTCGGCTTCGCGGTCGATGGGGATGACGGGAACAATGCCAGCGGAAACGTCGAGCATGCAGGGATCGTAGTGGCTATGCATAAAATCCTGCAAGTTGTCATGTGAAGGGACCACTTCAATCCAAAAAGTGGCTATGGCACCGCCGTCCGGTTGTATACCTGCAGCGATCAGCCGATTTAGCGCGTCGAGGGCCAGAGCGGATCACGCTTTTCCAGAAAAGAGCTGACGCCTTCCTGGAAATCAGCACTGGAGCGCGCATCGACACTGGCCTGAATCGCCGCCTCGATGTCCTGAGGCAGGTGGCGGTCGGTAAACCGGAGCAGCAGCCGTTTCGTGGATTCCATCGCCGCCGGGCTGTTGCGGAGCAAACGATGCGCGAGAGCTGTCGATTCCGGAATCAGGTCGGGCTCAGGCACGATCCGCGTGACGAGCCCAAGCGCAAGCGCCTCCTCCGCGGACAGGAGGCGACCGGTGAGAAGGAGGTCGCGGCACGCCTTTTCGCCGATCTGGGTGCGAAGGAAAGCCGACACGATGGCTGGGATGAATCCGATGCGGACCTCGGTGTATCCGAATTTGGCTTCGGGCACAGCGAGCGTGAAGTCGCACAGGGTCGCGATACCCATGCCTCCGGCGATAGCCGGTCCGTTGACCGCTGCGATGCTTGGCTTAGGCAGCGTGTATAGGGTCCGAAACAGTCCGGCGATCCTTTCCGCGTCGAGGCGGTAATCGAGGGTCGCTGAAGCTCCGGAGTGCTCAGCCATGGCACGGAGGTGCTCGAGATCGAGCCCGGCGCAGAACGCGGATCCGGCGCCCGTGACGATCAGGACGCGGCAGGCCGGGTTGGCAGCGAAGGACTCGAGCGCGGCCGTGAGCTCTTCGATCAGTTGGTGACTCAGCGCGTTGCGCTTCTCCGGGCGGTTCAGAAGAATGGTGTGAATGCCGGAGTCGGTGTGCGTGTGGAGCGTGGCGTAGTGAGGCATGGCGAGTCTCTTCGAGAGGGTACAGCCTGCCGGTAGCACGCAAAAGAGGAAAACCGACCCGTCCGGTCTGAGACGAGTCGGTTTTCAGGGACGGCCGATTTTACCGCCAGTGGCCGTCAACCCAGTACCAGCCACCGCGTCCGTGGCGCCAGTGCCCATCGACCCACGCGGCGTGCCGGCGTGGCGGCTCGATCCAGTGGCCAGGAACCCAGACGTAGCGAGCGCCGTCCCAGCGGTGATAACCGCGAACCCAAACCCAACCCGCATGGGGCCGTGGGCCAGGATGTTCGACGACGACCGGCGGAGGACCGATGCGAACGTAAATCCGTTGCGCAGACGCGGATGAGAAGCAGGGAACGCTGAGAAGTGCAGCCGTTGCAACGATCAGCAGGTTCTTCTTCATAGAGTGGGCTTTTTCCTTTCAGGGGATGGAGTTGGTACCGCCTGCGGCTCTGGTTTCAAAACTTGCCGCACACGCGATGAAACCCGACCGGCGAGCCTGGGTTGCGCAGAAAATCTTCTCACGAAATACGAGCATTTTGGCTCGCAGCGGATCGAAGGAGGAGCCGGGTTCATCAATCCATCAGCGCAAAAGCCACGATCGTATTGCCGCTGCGAGCAATCGACTGCTCGGCCTCTGCCTCGAGAGAAGACTCCAGGTCCTCAGTATCGAGATGGAGTTCGCAAGCCGCGATCTCTTCCTCCGTCGCACTGCGGTAACAGAGTTCGCAAACGCCAATGCCGCCTTCGACGCGCAGCGGCGGACCAAAGACCCGGCAGGTCATCGGGCGAGCAGCGTAGAGATCGCAAAGGCCGGTTGCGGGGTCGAGTACGGGGCAGGGCTCGTCGTTAGCAAAATCTTCGAGAAGGTCCGCAGCTTCATCGTCGAGGATTCCGGTTTCCACGTCGCCCGGGAACCCCTCGGTGATCCTCGCGATCGACTGGCGGGCGCGTTGCCGGACGGCGGCAGCGCGCGGCGCGTCCGTGGAATCGAGCGCAGCGAGGCCTTCCCGCAGTCGTGCCGCATCGAGTTGAGAAATGGGGAACACGCCGATACAGCACTGCGTGCATCCCGGACCGCACTTAAGCCAGGCGCCTGAGCGTCGGGCCGCGTCCGCAACGGCGGCATCGACAATCTGAACCAACCGGGAGTCGCGCGCGGGGAGCATGGGATCAGAATAGTGGAGGCAGGTGCGAGCATGGATCGGCGAGGTGGTAAATGACCGAAGAGAAGATAGTTGTCGGCCCGGAGGATCGCGTCTTTGTGTTGACCGGCGCCGGCGTGAGCGCAGAGAGCGGGCTGAAGACCTTCCGCGATCAGGGCGGGCTGTGGGAAGGGCATCGGGTTGAAGATGTCGCAACCCCTGAGGGTTGGGCTGCCGATGCCGAGCAGGTGTGGCGCTTCTACAGCGAGAGGCGCAAAGGCGCCCTCCAGGCACAACCGAATCCTGCGCATCGCGCGCTGGCGGAAATGGAAAAGAGACTTGGGGATCGATTCTTTCTGGTCACGCAGAACGTCGACGATCTGCATGAGCGTGCCGGTTCCACGCGCCTGGTGCACATGCACGGAGAGCTGTTCATGTCGAGGTGCGAAAACAGCAGCGCCGGCGGCATGGGCGGTTTTGGATGCGCGCGGCCGCCCTTCCGGGACGATGCGCTTTACGAGACGCGGGCGGCCATTGCGCGCTGCGAATGTGGCGGCCGCATCCGGCCCCATATCGTATGGTTCGGGGAGATTCCTCTGGAGATGGACCGAATCCAGCGCGAGATCGACCGGGCGACGGTGATGCTGGTGGTGGGAACGTCGGGAGCTGTGTATCCCGCTGCGAACTTTGTGCGTTGGGCGGGGCCGCGCGTGCGCAAGTACTACATCGGGCCGGAAGAGCCGATGAATACGCCGGCCTTTACGCGGCTGGTGCCTGGAAATGCGGGGGAAGTGCTGCCGGGGCTGACGGAGATCGTCGACTAAGCAGAACCTAAGGCTCGTCGTGATGCGCGAGCGGTGGCGTCTCCTTCAGGGCGGAGCGCACCCTTGCGATCTCGTCGCTCATCAGGCGCATGGCGATCATGCAGAGACGCGGATTGCACTCGAGTATTTCGGTGACTTTGGGACCAGGCACGAAGCCCAGCTCCGAGTCCTGCTCGATCTTCGCCGTCAGGCTGTAATGGCCGGTGAGGGTGGCAGGAAGGCCGGCAATCTCCCCAGGGCCGAGCGTACGCGGCGGGTAGATGGCGTTCTGGCCATCAACGGACATGGCGACAGCGCCTTTGCGAACGACAAAGACGCCGGAAAGCGGATCACCCGAGTGAAAGAGCGCTGTGCCCTTTCGAAGGGCGACGTTCGAGGCGACTCGATCAAGCTCCGCAGCTAACTCTGAGAATTCTAAGGACATACCGGACAACGGGCCGTGGAGCGAGTCAGCGGTGGGGCCCCTTTCCAGAATTCTCTTCGATTTCCGGAAGAACGAATGTGATCTGCGTCACATCCGGCCAGGAAATGGCGCGTCATGGCGTTGCCCGCCTCGCACCTAAGTGCATACGGTCGTTGGACCCCACAAAAAGCTCCTTAAACGCAGCCTGCGTCTTCTCCGCGGCGAACCGGAGCGGCTCGACCGACTGCACGATCAACAACCGGGTTGCCGAGGCTGTGGACGCTTCTGCCAGGGCACGGCCGATGCGCGAACTGGCACGGGCGATCAAAATCGCATTGTCCGTGGTGTGTGCGTGGATGATGCTCCTTCACGGTGAGAACGCACGTTCGGTTCGCGCGCGGGTGCTCTCGTCGCGCGAGAGTGCGACATAATGACCGGAAGGCATTATTCTTCGGGAGATTTACGTGATTCTGTCCTGGCTTCGGAGGAGAAGTTCCTCGCGCGCTCTGCTTCTGGCGTACGTCTCAATCGTCTTGCCCCTGGCCGCCAGAGCGGCTCCACCCGACCCGGGTCCTTCGGCTGCCGAGATCCTGCATCGCGTCGAAGAACGGGCAAAGGCCGAGCACAAAAACATCCTGCTGGACTTCGACGCGTCATGGTGTGGCAACTGTAAGCTCTACGACCGATTCCGCGAAGATCCCCAAATGCGCCCGCTTTTGAGCCGGGCATTTGTCTTCGCAACCATGGATACCGGCGAGCGGTCCAGCGACACTCAACATGCCGATACGCCTGGCGGCGCAGCATTCGAGGATTCCATTGGCGGCAAGGATGCGGGTTGGCCTTTCCTGGTCATGCTCGATGCCAACGGCAAGCCGCTTGTGGATTCAAACCGGCCGGATCGGACTTCGAGGAGTGGCAGAAGCAACGTTGGCTATCCGGCCGCTCCCGAAGAGGTGGACTGGTTCATCGAGATGCTGCGCCGCGGGGCGCCGTCGTTGAGCCAGCAGGATCTCGCCAGCGTTCACGCATGGCTCACCGCTCACTCGCCGATGCAACATCATTAAGGAGTCGCAACTCAGTAATCTGGTAATTCGATCCGATCGGCGATGTCGCGGCGAATCGCGAGATCGGCGACCCAGGGGATTCTCATCCGGTTCATGACCTGGTGGTGAACGAAAATTGCGAATTGCGAGCGTGGAGCGAAAAAATTTGCCAGCCGCGGCGCCGCCTTTTGCTTGCCCAGCACAAAGGGCCCGAAACGGGCCTGATACTGTGCGAAGGCGTGCTGGTAATCGCCATTGGCACGTCGCAATTCTCCGGCCAGAATGTAGGCGGCGATCATCGCCAGCGCGGTTCCCTGACCTGCCAGAAGCGAGACGGCAAACGCGGCATCGCCGAGCAATGTGACACGACCGCGCGACCAGGAAGTGGGCGCCGGGCCCATGTGAATCTGGCTTACGCGATCGATGTACAGATCTGAAGCTCGATCCAGCGCGTCCAGAATCTGCGGCGCCTCCCAACCCATGCCGCCGAATCTTTCGCGCAGAAGTGCTTTCTGTGCCGCCAGTGTCGATGGCAGCGATCGATCCTCGTCTCTGAACGTGAACAAAAACATCGTGCGGTCGTCGCGCATCGAGAAGCGTGAAAGTTGGCGGCCCACGGCCGAATGCATCATGTAAACGAGTTCGTCGCGAGGTCCGTAACCCTGTGTTTGGAAAGCTGCGACCTTGAATCCAAGATATTTTTCAAACTGCGCTTCGTCGCCGTAAACCAGCTGCCGAATGCCGGAGTGCAGGCCGTCGCAGCCAACCACCAGATCGAAATGGCGAGCCGGACGTGATGCAAAACCCACATCAACACCGGATTCCGACTGCTCAAGACGCACGACGCGATCGCCGAACAGAGTCTCCACTTTGCCATCCAGTGCCGCGTAGATGCAGCCAGCCAGATCGCCCCGCGGGAGGCTCAGGAACTGGCCCTGGGTCATCTTGAAGAAAGCTCGCGTGGGGAGACTGACGGCGGTTCGGCCGCGATCGTCGACCATCCGAATCTCGCGCACGATATAGCCGTGCGGGCGAATGCTGGGCAGCATGCCCATGCGATTGGCGATCTCAAAGCCGGCGCCCCAGAAGTCGATCACGTAGCCGCCGGTGCGCAGGTGCGGCGAGGATTCCACCAGGGTCGGCGTGAATCCGTGGCGGAGCAGCCACCAGGCGAGGGTCGGTCCGGCAACGCCGGCGCCGGAAATGAGGATGCGCATTGCCTACAGGGTAGCGCGCGCACCTCCCCAATGCGGTCTTTCCGGATAGCAGCCCAACATTTGAGAAGGATCGCAGTACGAGGTAAAATAGATCGCAGTGCGATCTAAAACACAAAGAGCAGCGAGCATCCAACCGGCAATGATGGGCGGCAACGACAAGCAGATGATGCGGGAGCTGGCGTGGTTTCGCTACACGCTGCGACGGTTCCTCCGCTTCAGTGAAAAGGCCGCCCGGGCGTGCGGAGTCACGCCCCAGCAGCATCAGTTGATGCTGGGGATCGCGGGATTCACGGAAGAAGGGCGAGCCACCATTTCAGAGCTGGCCGAGTTTCTGCAGGAGCGGAATAACTCCGTCGTCGGCCTGGTGGAGCGGGCCGCGGACAGCGGACTGGTGCGGCGCAGCGCGAGCAAAACCGATCGCCGGCAAGTCGTCGTGACCCTCACCCAGCGCGGCGAGGAAATTCTGTCGACGCTGACCTATCTCCATCACGACGAAGCACGGCGGCTGCGAGCTGGATTTTTGCGAGCCGGATTGCGGGATGAGATGAAAACAGGTCGCGCGGCGGCCAGGAAGTCTGCGTGATGCCAAAATCTGCAAATAGCCGGCGAAGAGGCTGGCTGGTTCGGCATCCGCTGCTGCGTCGCTATTTTCCGCTGGTGCACGAAGACCTGGTGAAGGTGTACGCGCGGGATCTGCGCAAGTGGCTGATCGTCGCACCGATCATCGGAGCCGTCACCGGCCTGGCGATCACAGCGATCGCGATCGTGATCCTGCACAAGATGTGGCCGCCGGTGCTGCGCTATTACCTTGCGCATCACTGGGCCATCATTCCCGGATTGGTGCTGGGCTTCGTGGCGACCGGCCTGATCATGCAGTGGTTCACCCCCGATCCGGACGAGCATTCCACGGAAGAGATCATCCGGTCCTATCACGAACACGCGGGCGACATCGACGTTCGGCCCTTTTTCGCAAAACTGCTTGCGGCAGTGACCACAGTCGGCTTTGGCGGCAGTGCCGCGCTGGAGGGCCCAAGCATCTACGGGGGCGGCGCGATCGGCTCATGGTTGTGGGCAAAGATGCGCGGACTGGGACTGGACGCCCGCGATCGCCGCATCATGCTCATTACGGGAGCGGCAGCGGGAATGTCCGCCGTCTTCCGTGCGCCGCTCACCGGCATCGTGTTTGCGCTGGAAATGCCGTACCGCGACGATCTGGCGCACGAGGCGCTGGTGCCATCGCTGATCGCGTCGGTGGTTTCCTACGTGACGCTCACGTCGTTCCTCGGTGCGGAGCCGCTTTTCAATTTCATCCACGCCGAACACTTCACCCGGCATGACCTGTACTGGAGCGCGCTGCTGGGCGTGATCGTGGGCCTTGTCGCAATGGCCTTTGTAGTCACATTCCGGCGTGCGCGCAGTTTCTTCGTCGATTGGGGTATTCCGCACTGGGTGAAGATGGGCGTCGGCGGCCTGCTTACAGGTGTTTGCGGCGTCGTCTTTCTGCATTTCTACAACGGCCCGCTCGTGCCGATTGGGGCAAACTATGAGGCCGCCGAGATGATTCTGGCGGGCCATCATGGAACCCAACAGTTGCTGGCGTTCAGCGGACTCAAGCTCGCGGCGACCATCTTTTCGCTGGGTGCCGGTGGCGTGAGCGCGATGTTCGTTCCGCTGTTCCTGACCGGAGGAGCCCTTGGCACGGCCTTCGCTCAGACCATCGTCCACAGTCCCGATGCCGGACTTTACGCAGCGGTTGGGATGGCGTCCTTCATCTCCGCGGGATACAAGACTCCGCTGGCGGCGGCCGTGTTTGTCGCCGAAGCGACCGGTGCTCATGCATTCATTATTCCGGCACTGATTGGTGCAGCCGTAGCCTATGCCGTTTCAGGCGATGCTTCGGCGTCGGGCGATCAACGACTCCATGAAGGTGTGAAGCTCCAGGAACTGACTGAAACTCCGGTCAGCGAAGTGATGCAGCAGCAACTCGTCGCGGCGCAGGGCGCTATGACGGTGACTGAGTTTGTGCGCACCCTGTCGCCACATTCGCACCACGATACTTTCCCGGTCTTCGACGGACACCAGTTGCTCGGCGCGGTCACGCTCTGGAGGGTCCTGCACCTGCCTCCCGATCGCTGGAAAACGACCCATGTGCGGGAATTAATCGATGCGCGCATCGGTCGCGTGACGCCGGAGTGCGATGTGACGGAGGCTTTGCGGTTGCTGTTGGGCGAGCATGCGCAGCCCATGCTGCTGGTGGTTTCCGACGAGGGCAAAATGCAGGGCATCGTAACCAGGACCGACATTCTGCATGCGCTGAAGACGAGAAAGGCCGAGACTGCCGGAGATTTCGACGAGCCGCTGGTGGTGTAGGTCCGGAGCCGCGGACTAAGGCAGACAACGAACGGGAGGATCGCGATGGCGGAGTTTCCGATTCCAGAAGCCGCAACCAATCCTGAATTTCAGTCGAGCAGGAAGGGACAGTTCGGCGTTGCTCTGGAGCCGGAGGTCATCAAGATATGCCTCTTCGCACTGGGTGTGGGACTCGTCGCCGGCCTGGTGGCGCAGGGTCTGCTCGAACTCATCTACCTGTTCACGAACATCTTCTTCTACGGTCACTTTTCCTTCGCCATCACGAATCCGGCCGGGAACCACCTGGGCCTCTGGGAAATTCTGATCCCACCGCTGGGCGGCCTGCTGGTCGGCATCATGATCTATTTCTGGGAGCCGACGCTGAAGGGCCACGGCATCCCGGAAGCGATGGAGTCGGTGCTCTTCGGCCACAGCCGCATGCGGATCCGTGTCGCAATCCTCAAGCCCCTGGCCACGGCGTTCGCTATCGGGACCGGCGGCCCGTTTGGAGCGGAAGGTCCGATCATCCAGACCGGCGCTGCACTCGGCTCGCTATTCGGCCAGGCAGTCGGTCTGACCCCCTACTACCGGCGCGTGCTGCTGGCATCGGGCGCCGCAGCGGGCATGGCCGCGACCTTCACCGCGCCACTGGCAGGGATTCTGGTCGCAGTGGAGCTGCTGCTGTTTGAACTCCGCGCGCGCTCCTTCATCCCGGTGGCGCTTGCTGCTGCGGTCGCTACCGGTGTTCGCATCCACTTTGCCGGATGGAAGCCGCTGTTTCCCACCCCGGCCTTCAGGATGACGGGATTCAGGGAACTGTGGCTGTTTGCGCTTCTCGGTTTGCTCATGGGCGTGGTGGGATGGGTCATGATCCGCGTTCTCGGCTGGCTCGAGGATCTGTTCGACCATCTGCCCCTGAAGGCCGCAGCTATCTGGGCGCCGGTCATCGGCGCGCTGATCCTCGGTGGGCTCGGCTACTTCTACCCCCAAGTGCTCGGCACCAGTTACGACACCATCCGCGACATGCTTAACGACCGCGAAACAGCCCGGCATCTGATCGGCATCTCGGTGGCAAAGTTCTGGGCCCTGACGATCTCGCTGGGATCGGGCACTACCGGCGGCGTCTTCGCGCCTTCTCTGGTCGTTGGCGGTGGACTGGGCGCAGCGTTCGCCATGGGGATGCAGCACCTGCTGCCGACCGTGGTCAGCGATCCTGCGTTCTATGCGCTGGTGGCCATGGCGGCGGTCTTCGGTGGCATCGCTCGCGCGCCGTTCACCAGCATTGTGTTTCTATTCGAGCTCAGCCACAATCCCAATGCTTTGCTGCCGCTGATTGTGGCTGTGATGGTGTCGGACGGTTTCGTCCGCCTGTGCAGCCGCGATTCGATCATGACCATCAAGCTGGTCAAGCGTGGGCTCATCGTGCTGCAGGATTACTCTGTCCCCGTTCTGATGCGGGCAAAGATCGACCAGGTCATGCGCAAGGACTTCACGCAGTTCTCCGCCGAGGACGAATTGCGCTCCGTGCTCGAGAAGTATGTGCCCAATGACCATGCGCTCATGCCGATCATCGACGCCGCGGGTGCTCTGATTGGAATTGTCGAACCGCACGATCTCCTCCGCACCGAGCCGCCGGATCACCACTTCAAGATGCGCGAGCTGGCGCGTCGCGACTACGTGCTGGCCTATCCCGGCGAACTGGTGGACCAGGTGCATCGCGACATGATGCTCAAGAACACCGAAAATGTCGTCGTCGTTGAGGCCCAGGGCCCACGCAAGCCGATCGGCATTGCGCGCGCCAATGACATCCTCCAGCTTCGGCGCTGGCTCATGGAAGAAGAGACCCGCGAGCCGCGAAAGATTAAAGAGCGGCAACAGGCAATCACCAACAACCAATAGCGCTATGCTGATGGCCATCGGTGAGGTGAGCCATGGCCATCGATGTGCGCGGAGTGTGCCCGCTGCTGCAGGTGTACGACATGCCGACCTCGGTGAAGTTCTATCGGGACAAGCTCGGGTTTGAGGTGGCGATGACGTCGCCTGTGATGGGCCCGGATAAGTTTCACTGGGCACTGCTGCGGCTGGGATCGACAGAGATCATGCTGAACACGGCCTATGAATTCGACGAGCAGCGGCCGGTGCCGGCGGATCGAGCGCGCGTAGCCGCACATCGCGATACGTGCCTCTATTTTCCCTGTCCCGATGTGGAAGGCGCCTACGAGGAGTTGCACGACAAGGGCGTGGCGGTTAAGCCGCCGCGCATTGCGCCCTATGGGATGAAGCAACTCTCGCTCGCCGATCCCGATGGCTACGAACTGTGCTTCCAGTGGAAGGCAGAAGAGTGAAGAGGCAGGGGATAGCCAATAGCCAACAGGGAATAGCCAAAGGCTGATTGGGAGTTGGCCTGTCGGGCGGGGCCTTTTTCACGCGGCGGACGCGCAACGGCGAGTTTGTTGTGGTCATTACCGCACGCGATTGTTACCATAGCCCAACTTCAGTCCCCAGGCTCCTCCAGGTGAGGTTCTATGGCTACGTCAGCACAGAGCTCTCCGGTCGTCTCCAGCGCGAAACGCGTTCCAGGGACCGCGGGGCGGTACTTCTACTTCTTCATGTCGCTGCTTATTGCAGCGACTGTGATCTACGGCTTCAGCCATACGGTCAATCAAAACCTGCTCCATGCGAATCCCATCAGGCCCTGGCTGCTGTGGGTGCACGGAACTCTGTTTTCGGCGTGGGTCGGATTCTTCATTCTGCAATCGGCGCTGGTGCGGACGCGGAACGTGGCGCTGCACCGGGTGCTGGGGTGGTTCGGCGTGGCCCTGGCGGCGGCGATGACGGTGGTGGGGCTCTGGACGTCGATCGTGATGGGGCGCTTCGATGTCGCCGTGCTGAACGAGAAGAATCAGGCGACCTTTCTGCTCGTTCCGTTCTGGGATATCGCGTGCTTTGCTGCTTGCTTCGGGCTCGCGGTCCTGTGGCGCAAGAAGCCGGAGCTGCACCGGCGGCTGATGCTCATAGCAACGTGCGCACTGACGGCGGCGGCGTGGGGGCGGATGCCGGTCCCTCCGGCGGTGGGGTTGTTTTTCTATGTGGGCGTCGATGCGCTGATTGTGCTGGGCGTCGTGCGGGATCTGGTTGTGACGCGGCGCGTGCATAAGGTGTATCTGTGGGCGCTGCCGGTTTTCGCCGTTGGGCAGTTCCTGGTGATGCGCGTGATCCTGACGGCGCCGGCGTGGTGGATGAAGATTGCGCACGCGCTGGTCGGTTGAGGTTGCCAAGTCTCCTTCCGTCCCGGTAGGGTGGTAAGTTTTTGTGACGGGAACGGGAGGCGAGGATGGCGGAGCTGAAGTATCAGTCAGGGTTCGGCAACGAGTTTGCGACTGAAGCGGTAAAGGGTGCGTTGCCTGAAGGGCAGAATGCCCCGCAAAAGTCGGCACTGGGACTCTATACGGAACAGCTGAGCGGAACAGCGTTCACGGCGCCGCGGGCGACCAACCGCCGCACGTGGACCTATCGCATTCGTCCTTCGGTGACGCATAAGCCGTTCTCGGAAATACCGGGTGGTCTGGGTCTGTTTCACAGCGGACCATTCACCGAGGTTCCCTCGCCCCCCAACCAGATGCGCTGGAACCCGATCCCCATGCCGGAGAAGAAGACCGACTTTGTCGACGGCATCGTGACGATGGGAGGCAGTGGCGATCCTGCCATGCAGATCGGGGTCGGCGTTCATCTCTATGCGGCGAACGCACCGATGCAGGGGCGCTATTTCTACAACGCCGATGGCGAGATGATGATCGTGCCCCAGCAGGGTCGGCTGGGAATCCATACCGAGTTGGGCATTCTGGACGTGAAGCCCGGCGAGATCGGCGTGATCCCGCGCGGCATCAAGATTCGCGTTGTGATGGAGGGGCCGTCGCGCGGCTACATCTGCGAGAACTATGGGCTGCCGTTCCGGCTGCCGGAACTGGGTGCCATTGGCGCGAATGGACTCGCGAATCCGCGGGATTTCCTTGCGCCGGTGGCCGCCTACGAGGATGAGGACGGAGATTTCCGCATCGTGGGCAAGTTCCTCGGGCGTATGTGGGAGGCGGAGATCGACCACTCGCCGCTCGATGTCGTTGCGTGGCACGGGAATTACGCGCCGTATAAATACGACCTGGCGCGCTTCAACTGCATCAACACGGTGAGCTTCGATCATCCGGACCCATCGATCTACACCGTGATGACGTCGCCGTCGCTCATGCCGGGAACCGCAAACGTGGATTTCGCCATCTTTCCACCGCGGTGGGTGGTGGCCGAGCATACCTTTCGGCCGCCGTGGTTCCATCGCAATATGATGAATGAGTTTATGGGGCTGGTGTTCGGCGAATACGACGCGAAGGCGGAAGGCTTTCTGCCTGGCGGGGCGAGCCTGCACAATTGTATGAGCGGGCACGGACCCGATGCGGAGACCTGGGAGAAGGCCAGCAACGCGGAACTGAAACCGGTGAAGCTCGACAACACCCTGGCGTTCATGTGGGAGACTGGCCTGCCGGTGCGGCCGACGAAGTTTGCGCTGGAGACGAAGATTTTGCAGCACGAGTACTTTGAATGCTGGCAGGGACTGAAGAAGCACTTCAAGGGGCCAGGCAAATGAGCGCAGTCCAGGCGTTGCTGGGCAGAATTCTGGAGTATGCGGGTCTGTTTCCGCCGGCAGCGCTCGACATGGAGAGCGCGCTGCGGAATTACCAGCGCTATACGGAGACGGACGAATTCTGGCTCCTGGGCGGTTTCGTGCTGCCGGCCAGTCGGCTGGTGGAGTTTGCGGGCGCGTTTGAGCGCGTATGGGGTACCGAACAAGAACGGCCGTGGACGCTGAAGGTGGTGTGCGCGGGCGAGACGGCGGACGATGCGCGCGCCATTGCGGAGTTCCAGCAGGGAGCCGTATTCATTGGGAGCCTCGAAGCCAGGGCGGCGAACGGGCGTGTTGCGAAGGAAGTCCTGGAGCGGCTTCCGGCGGCGCGGTCGCGGTATGTCGAGTTTCCGCCGGAGCAGGCCGCGGAGGTGCTGCCGGTTCTGGCCGATCACGGAGCGCGGGCGAAGATTCGCATGGGTGGGGCCGGCGTGCCGATACCGAGTGCTGAAGCCGTGGCACGGTTTTTGCTCGCGTGTGCAAAGGAGCGCGTGGCATGGAAGGC
>DASZYN010000205.1:0-1910 GCA_035545435.1 Acidobacteriaceae bacterium
TGAACTGGAGGCTCCTTGCAGTGGGATCGTCTACGAAATTCTGGTGAGAGAGGAGGAAACAGTCACTGTTGGGACCGTTCTTGCTTACATCGGAAAACCCGATGAGTCTTTTCCTGTCCCCAATCCTCCTTTCAGAATGAAGCCTACGCCAAAGCAGCCTGCATTTCTGCGGCGGCGGCGGGCAAAGAGAAGATAGAAAATGAGAGCCTGTTCCAAGGACTGACGAGAAAGAGTGTTGCGAGAAGAGTCATTACTTCGATGTGGATGGGACGAGAGAAGCAGCGCGTCAGCGGGCATACCTCAGAGAGCAGGATCGACTCCTCGCCCAGAGGTGATATACCATCTTTCAGTCCCGACTCGGCCTGGTGCTGATTCCGGCGATGACGAGATCGAGCATGCGGTTGGCCCCCTCAGGATCGGACGCGTGTTCATTCACCAGGGCGATACCGTAGACGAGTCGCATCACATCGACCAGGTAGACATCCGTGCGGATGTGTCCTGCGGCCTGGGCGCGGAGCAACAACCCATTTCCCGCCTCGTGCATGGCTTTGTTTGCCTCATAGATTCTCGTTCCCGGAACCTGCTTGGCAGCCATGATGGCTGCTCCCATGCTCCGCCCGAAAGCCGCGAAGTCCATCTGGAGACGAAGCCAGCTCATCAAGGCGTCGAAAGGAACCGGAGCGCTGGCGAGTTCTTCAGCGTGCGCCCTCAATGCATTGGTCTCATCCAGGAACACCGCTTCAAGGAGATCCTGACGCGTAGGGAAGTGGCGGTAGAGCGTTCCGATTGCGACCCCTGCCGACCTGGCAACGTCCTCAAGAACGATGTCAGCGCCGCGCTCTGCGATGGCGACTCGCGCCGCACTCAACAGGCTGGCGTAGTTGCGTTGGGCATCAGCTCGCATGGGGCGGTTGGCTGGTGCTGGCTTGTTCATTTCATGCTCCTCCTTCCTCCCAGAAATATGAGCCCTTGACAAAATGAGGAACCCTCCGTTAATATAGAGAGGTAACGTGAGGATCCCTCCGTTTCATATGGGGAGGTATCCTCATTTTATCACCCTCTGTTTCATTTTACCAGGAGAAGGAGAACGTTCTTATGCGTGTTTTCGTCACAGGAGCAACTGGCTTCATCGGTGTCTCTGTCGTCCGCGAACTCATGAATGCCGGTCATACGGTTATCGGCTTGGCCCGCTCAGACCATGGTGCCGCGCTCCTGAAGGAAGCTGGAGCGGAGGTGCATCCGGGTGCCCTTGACGACCTCGACAGCCTTCACAGCGGTGCCGCCACATCCGATGGCGTCATTCACCTGGCGTTTCAGCACGGCAGCGCGGACTTCGCAGCCGCGCTCACAACCGATCTGCGCGCTGTCGAGACGATGGGGGCGGCGCTCGAAGGTTCCGGCAAGCCGTTCGTGACTACCGCTCACCTGAACGGGGAGGCATCGGATAACGCGGTGCTTCGACTGTCTGGAGTGCGCTCATCAATCGTCACGCTCAGTCCGTCCGTGCATGGAGAGGGCGACAGGCACGGCTTTGTGCCGAGACTGATCACCATCGCTCGCACGAAGGGCGTCTCTGCCTACATCGGCGACGGGTCCAACCGCTGGCCTGCCGTCCACCGCCTCGATGCTGCGCACCTGTTCCGCCTGGCCCTGGAAGCCGCCCCGGCGGGGTCACGGCTGTACGGGGCCGGCGATGAGGGGGTGCCCTTGCGCGCCATTGCCGACCTCATCGGTCGCCACCTGAACCTGCCAGTGGTCAGCATTTCCCGTGAAGAGGCAGATGCCCACTTCGGTTCTTTTCTCAGCACCGTGGTGGCGACCGATATCTCAGCGAGGCTCGACATGCCCAGGTTGAGTGTACAGACACGGGAACTCCTGGGATGGCAGCCTGTGCATCCGCGACTTCTCCC
>DASZYN010000206.1:0-8196 GCA_035545435.1 Acidobacteriaceae bacterium
ACGGTGACGTTCTCGTTGGCTTGTCCCGGGCAGCGCAGAGCGGAAGTCGCTCCGCGCGGCGGCAAAACGCCGGGCGCCGGATTGCTGGCTACCGTGCTGGGCATATAGAAGTTTGTTGCCGGTGGCGTGACGTCGTCCCCGATCGGCACGTATTTATGCGGATCGGAAGTTTTGCCCCCCGCGACGTTAAAGATCGGGTAGATGTTCCCCCACAGCGGCCAGTACGGGTTGGCAGCGCTGATCGAGAATGGCTGCCCGGTGTAGTAATCCACCGTCCCCGCCAGCGTCCAGCCTCCGATAAACCCATTGGCCACGCGGCTGGTGTTTCCCAGCCACTGCTGTCCTCTCCCAAACGGCAGTTGGTAGCTGGCAAAGCCCTTCACCACATGGGTCAGGTCGTAGCCGGTAATCGTGTGCGCCGCCTGCGACATCTTGCCGAAGTCCTGAATGGGCGTGTAGAACCCGTTGTACTCCTGCTGTGCCGAGAAGGAATCGCCTTCGGTTTTCGACCACACATAGTTCATGTCCATGGTGAGGCCTCTGCCGGCGCGCTTCACCACGTCGACGACCATCGAGTCGTAGAAGCTCTGCCCGAGCGGCAGCCCCGCATACTGCAGGTTGGGATAGTACCAATACTCCACTTCGGCAGCCGCCATGTAGGGAATGGGAGCGAGCGCCGCCAGCGGAGGTCCCCAGAATCCAGGATAGGGGTACGGCACTCCGTAGGCAGCGGCATCGGCCTCGCTGTAGATATATTGCCCGTAGTCCCAGATATTCATGTCGGGATGGGCTTTCAGCAGCGCCAGGAACTTATCCGTGCTCGTCTCATTCCAGGCCAGCGCCGCATCGGTCAGGCGGTGGCCGCGGTTGCCGACGTAGGAGATTTCCAGCCGGGTGTTGGGGGTGAGTTGTTGCTGAATACCCGCGTTGAGCGCTTCGCTGTAGCCCAGCCGGAGCGCACGCGGATCCATGCTGACGGGGAACGGGGTCATGGTGGAAGGATCCGTATTGAGTGTTGCTTTGCTGAACACACCGGGATATTGTCCGCCCCCTCCTGGCGCGTCCCAGCTGAAGTTGTTGGCGGCACTCGAGCCCAGTTGTGGAGCAAATCCGTTCGGCACGCCGGTAAAGAACGTCACGCCGACCGGGTTGTAGATGAGGCCGAACGATGCGTGCAGGACGGTCTTTGGGTGAACCTGATACGCCAGTCCGATCGTCGGTCCGAAGTTCAGGTAGTACTCGTTCTTCTCGAAGCTGTCGCTGCCGTCCTTCGCAAAGACCAGCGCTCCGGGAATCCCATAGACAGGACTCGTCACTGTGGGATCGAAGTTCGCCCAGTTGCCGTTCTTCTCATGGAAGCGGCCGTTGTAGTTCCAGCGCAGGCCCAGATTCGCGGTCAGCCTGCTGGTGACCTTGTAATTGTCCTGGGCGAAGAGCGCGAGCGACTTCTGCCGGCCGTAGAGGTTGTAAGGAACCGACTCGCTGCCCTGGTTGACCTGCCCGAGCATGTAGGTCGCGAAGCCGAAGCCGTCGTACGGATAACCCGGCCCAGCGGTATTTAGATACGAGAAGCTGAAGTTGTAGGCGCCCGATCCGGAGTGGCTGTTGATCTGGTGCGCATCGAAAACGCCCCCGAAGCTCAGGTTGTGCCGTCCCTTCGTCCAGGTGAGCGTGTCGCCGACGGACGCATAGGTCCCCTTTGTGTTTCCCTGCCAGGTGCTTCCCAGAAACGTCTCGCTGTGCCCATAGGAGCCATTGTCGGAAAACGAAATCTGCGGGAAATTGTTGGCTCCGGTATCGGCAAACCCAATCTGCGAATTCCAGTTTCCTGGGTCGGCCGGATCGCTTCCGTTGAAATCGAAGTTGTACCCAAAATTCAAGACGTTCAGCATCTGCGGCGTAAACGTGTGCTGCTCGCTCAGTCTCCACTGCTGCTGCCGGTACATCTGTACGCGCGCATTGGAAAGGGGTCCGCCGCTTTGTGTTCCCTCCTGCCACACGCCGCCGCCGTCGTCGAGGGTGCGCGGCTTGTGATCGTAAATCCAGGAGCCGGAGAGGCGATCCTGGTCGCGCAGCACGTGATCCAGCTTCGCCACCACCCAGATGGGCGTTTGCGTGGGCGTATTGGAGATCAGCGTCCGGGCGTTGTTGTCGAGCCCGCCCAGCTGAGGCTTGTAGTTCGCGTAGTAGGCGTTTACCTTCTGCGCTACCGGGCTGATGCGGCTTGGCGGAATGATGTTCCCGGTGAACTGGTTCCCGGTGTCGGGGTCGTAGATCATGTTCTCGCGCGCCTGGAGCTGGTTGCCGGCGTTATCGGTGACCATGATCGGAGTGCCAACGGTGTTCTTGTGAGCCTGCGTGTTGCTGCACAGGTCGGTCGAACCGCCAAAGTCGCAGAGAGTCGGGCCCATCAGGCTGCTGAAGTCGCCCGTCAGAAATGCAGGGAGCGGCACCGTCGCTCCGCCGCTGCCCAGCCGAAAGTCAATCGACTGGTACCGCTCGAAGGTCCCGAAGAAAAATGTCTTGTCCTTGTGGATCGGGCCGCCGATGCTGCCGCCGGTATCCCACGCACGCTCCTTGGGCTTGCCCAGTCCAAGGCTGTCGTTCGTCCAGGTGTTCGCGTCCAGCAGCTCGTTGTGCCCGTAGAGAAACGCCGATCCGTGGAACTTGTTGGTCCCCGATTTCAGGTTGAACGACATCACACCGCCGCCGGTGATGCTGCTCTCTGCGTCCAGACCGCTGGTCTGCGCCTGCAATTCCTCGACGGCTTCCATGCTCGGACCGCCGTCCATCGAATCGCCACGCACGCTGCTCGTCCCCGACGTGCCGTCAATGGTGTAGTCCTTGGTGAACCACTGGCCGCCGTTCACCACCGCGCCGTAGGGCGAGCTGATCGGCGAATAACCTGGCGTAATCGCGACCGCAAAGTCTTCCACGAATCGCCCACCGCCATAGATGCTCAGCGGCAGATCGTTCACGATGGTGGCTTTCATGTTGGTCCCGACCGCCGCGGACTCCATGTCCAGCACCGGCGCGCCGCCACTGACGGTGACGGTCGCAGTAACCGCGCCCACGTGCAGCGTGGCATCGATGCGCACCGCCTCGGTGGAGTTGACGGTGATATCGGGATGCGTCAGCGTCTCAAATCCGTCTCGACGGAATTCCAGGCTGTACACGCCAGGGGGCAGATTCGGCACAACGTAGATCCCCTCCGAGTTGGAAACCGTGGCGGTGGGGATGTTGGTTCCGGTATTGGTTGCGGTTACCGCGACCCCGGCGACGACAGCGCCCGATGGGTCAGCCACGGTTCCGGTGATCGAGCCCCGGTTGGCCTGCGCCCAGGCGCCCTGCGCCATCAGCAGAACCGCCACCGCGAGGCCAAGACCGATCGGCATGGCCCACTTTGCAAAACTTTTCGTATCCCGGTTCCTTGTCATAGTGCTGCCCCCAAAAGATCTTTCCTTTGTCGCAAACTCGTTTTTGTACGGCTCCAGTCCCGTGCGGCGCGATCCGCAGAACGGGTCCATGGGCAACTCGAACCTTTCATTCATACCTTCCGCCCTTCGAGGATGGACCGGACAAATCCCTGCCCTCGATGACTTTCGTCACTGCAGCATGCAGGCGCGGATTTGTGTTCCAAAGTGGGCCATGAAGGGAGCCTGATGCTTGCCCACCCTCGCGCAGCCGCACCTCCGCATACCCGAGAGCTCCCGGCGTCAGGTTCACCCCATAGCCATCGGTTTGCGCCCCCGCAACTTTCTGGTTCGCGGTATAGAACAGCGTGAACGTCTGGCCTTTTTCCTCGACCAGACCCAGAGGCGTCCGTACCTCGGTCGCCCAGACGCCGTCCCCGCTCTGCACCACGAGGTGCTGCCCCGCGGACCAGTGAATTCCGTCCTCCGACACCGTGTACCCAATCTCGTTCAGCACGTGATTGTCATAGACGGCGATCCACCCGCCATGGGTCAACCGGGTGACGATGGGGTTCTCGATGAATCGCTTTTCCACCTGCAGAGGATTGAGTTCCGTGCAGCGATGCCAGGGGCCGCTCAAATCGGAAGCCGCTGCAAGCCCCACCTGCCACAGCGCGATCGGCAGGCTCTCTGTATGCGCGCTGCCATAAAACGCATACCATTTGTCGTTCACGCGGTAGGGGAAAAACGAATCCGTGCCCTGCAGCCCTTCCCAGGAATCCGAATCCTTGCCGCGTTCCAGAACGATCCCCGCGTCTTTCCACGGTCCATTGATCCCTTCCATGCCCGGACGCTCCGATACGGCCCGCCAGATGCGTCCTTCATGGTTGGTCAGCCATTCCTTCGAAGTATCGGGCGACGCGGCGTACGCCACATAAAACAGGTTCCACCGATTCGTCGCCGGATCGAAAACCGGCATCGGCGACCACAGGGCCGCCCGCGGATCGCGGCCCGTAAAGTCCCCGCTCGATTCGAACAGCGTATCGACCCGTTGCCAGTGCAGGCGATCCGTGCTGGTCCAGTGGGCCAGCTTCATCTTCACCCAGTGCGGTTCCCCCGTCATCTCCGAGGTGAACAGGTGATACGTCGCCCCCAGCTTCAGAACCCTGCCACCTTCAAAGCCGTACTTGTTTTCGCCGGCGCCCGGAGAATGAATCGTCAACACCGGCCGAGCGCATTGCCGCACGACCTCCATCCGAACCCTCGAACCCGGGCCCCCCGAACCATCGGCGGTCATGCTCGCTGCGGGAAGCAGAAGAGCGACACTGAACGCCAGACGTCTGCCGATGTCGTGCATGTGCGATGGCCCCCGGGCCTTCCGGAGCAGATAAGCCCCACGGATGTCCGCCCTCACTTCTATCCACCATGGCCTGGCATCCGAAAGGTAAAAGAGGTTATGGGGGCGGTTAGTATGCCAAAAAGGGCAGTTGCCGACGCTGCCGCGCTTTTCCCAGGGCAGTTCGGAACGACAAACGGTCGCTCCGACCTTCCTGGCCAGGAAAGTCAGCGAAGACGGGCGACCACCCTGGCCTGGACCATCCCCGATTGGCTGACCGGGTGAGGCTTGCATGGGGTCAACTCTTCTGCTTTGGGGCGCTGCAGAGCGGCCGGTTAACGACAAATAACGATGCAGATAACCGTTAGTCGTGCCCTTTTCGCTTTCCAGCCCACGGGTTTGACCCTGCGGGGGCGCGATTGCTAGAATTCGCCCGAATGCATGTGCCTCCTGCGGGAGCCGGTGTTCGTATCCGCGAGGCCAGGTGTGACCTCCGTTCACGACGTTCCGCGTCCGTCCATCTCCGTCTCTCAGTTTGAGAAACGCGAAGAGCTGCGCCGCGTTCTCGAGAGCCGCCAGTTTGCAGCCGCTCCCAAGCGCGCCCGGTTTCTGGAATTCGTCTGCGAGCAGACCTTCCTTGGCAATGGCGAGAAGCTGAACGAATACCTCATCGGTGTCGAAGTCTACGGCCGCGGTACAGAATTCAACCCGCAGAAAGACCCCATTGTCCGGGTCCAGGCGCACGAAATCCGCCGGTGCCTCCGCAAATACTACGAAGAGAACGCAGCCGAAAGCGCCCTTCGCATCGATTTGCCGGCCGGCCACTACATTCCCGTTTTCAGCCGCAGCGCGCCGGAGACTGCCGACCCGGAGAAAACCGAACCGCCCGCACTCGGGCCGCCGCAACGACCGAGTCGCGTTCACCTGTTCGTGACCACAGGACTTGCCCTCGCCTGTGCGGCTCTCGTCATCGCCCTCATCTACGCCGTTCGCAGGACCCCCGCCACGATTCCGGCTCGCGCGGCTGTTCCGCCGGTTGCCGAAGGTTTGCAATGGTTCTGGGCTCCGTTTCTGCCCCCCGCCCACGCGCCGCTGATCGTCATCCCCAACCATCCCGTCCTGCGCGCTGCTCACAATGGCGACAGCGAGGAGACCATCGCGCACGGCCATGAGATTCCCAAGGCCGACCTTCCCGAGTTCCGCGACACGATTCACTTCCGTGAGCTGCGCCGCTTCATCTTTGTCCCTTCCACCACGGACTTCACGGCGGTCGGCGAGGCGCTGGGTGTGGTGCGCCTGTGCGAGATGTTCTTCCGCGTCGATGAGACCTGCCGGGTCCAGCCCTCGCGCCTGGTCAACTTCGAAGAGATTCGCAACGGCAACGCCATCCTGCTCGGCGGCAGCCAGGCATGGAGCGGCCGTGTGTTCCTCGAAACCGAGGGTTTTCACCTGCAGGGGGGAGTGATCCTCAACCGCAATCCCCAGGCCGGCGAAAAGTCCGAGTACAAACCCGAATTCGATCCGGTTTCGAATCAGCTCACGCGCGACTACGCCCTGGTGCTCATGCTTCCTAATCAGGAACGCGAAAACCGCGTCCTGCTCATCTATGGCATTTACACGCAGGGCTCCCAGGCCGCCATCGAGTATCTGACCGATCCGGAGCGCATGGCCATCCTGCGCAGGGCGCTTGTCGCCGCGTCGCCGGATAAGAAATCGCTTCCAACCTATTTCCAGGCGCTGATCACTACCACCGTCGAGAATGCCGTGCCCGGAACGACTTCCCTGGTCGCCGTTCGCCGCATCCCCAACTAGACTCGACCGTCAGAGCATTCGTTGGCTCAGCCTCGCAAGCGCGCTGGATCGAACAGGCCAATCGGATGACGCGTCGTGCCTGTCGTCGCCAGGTCGGCGAGAACCTCACCTACGACGCCCGCGAATTTAAACCCATGCCCTGAGAATCCGCACGCTACGGTGCAATTTGCGGCCTGCGGATGCGCCCCGATCACGAAATTTTCGTCCGGTGTCGTCGTATACAGGCACGTTTGCGCGCGCAGCAGCTCGCCATGCAACAGCGCCGGGATCCGCACAGAAAGTTGCTGCCGAATTCGCTCAATGTCCGCGGCGCGAATCGTGCGCTCCACGGTGCCGGGGGTGCACACATCGTCGCTACCGTGAACCGCGACCTTCATCCCTCCCGACGGCCCATCGAGCGCGGGAACACCATACCCTGGCCGTCCTCCGGCCTGCTCCATCAGAAATACAGGAAACCGTTCGGGCAAGAACGGCCGAACGCCGTCACGCGGCGCGATCCACGCGACCACCTGTCGCGTCACACGAAGAGCAAATATATCCCGCAACGCCTCGTTCGCCCAGGGGCCGGCTGCGATCACCAGATGTCCGGCCTCATACGTTCGTTTTGAACTGCGCACCGAGACACGTCCTCCGCCGGCGCTCCACTCCAGCACTTTTTCTTCAAACTGCAGTTCCGCACCCGCGCGTTCGGCCAGGTTCAAATGAGCGCGAATGCATGCCTCCGGCAGCAGGTATCCCGCGTGCGGCTCCAGCACAGCAGCATCACCGGCGAGCGGAGCGATCGGCGGAAACCTCCTCCGCACTTCCGCCGCGTCGAACCTCTCATACGGAATCGAGTGGGCTCGCGCGGCCGCTACCGTCCGCGAGATGAGCTCGCCATCGCTCGATCCGAGCGTCAGTCCTCCGGTATTGTGCAGCAGCTCGGTTCCGGAGTCTGCCTCCAGCTTCCGCCACAATTCATACGCGCGCAGTACCAGCGGTATGTAATCGGGTCCCTCGAAGTAAGCCTGCCGGATGATCCGCGAGCCGCCATGGGAGGACCCCTGTTCGTGCGCCGGCGTGAACTGTTCGATTCCCAGCACCCGCGCCCCGCGCGAAGCCAAGTGATACACAGCAGCGCTCCCCATCGCGCCCAGGCCCAGCACGATGACGTCGAACGAAGTCCGCGCCAAGGGTTCCTCCCGATTCCTGCTCGTCCTTTCGCGCTCGCGCATGCAGGCAGCTGGAGAATAAAGGATGCTGCCTCGCCTGCATATTCCAGACGGCGAACCTCCCCAAAAGCCAGCTTCGCTCTTAAAGCCCGAACCGCCAGGAAATCAATCACATAGGCCCTTGTCAGCGGCTTTTGGATCTCGAAGACGTGGCGAAAATTCGTGCCGCCGAGCGCGGCTGCGCTCGATTTTTCGCACATCCTTTGCGCCAGGGCTGCCCTCTTAACGGAGAAGTTACCTGTGTATTGCCCAATTCGTAACCAAGGAGTTTTGAGTCTTGCTCAAACGGGCTGGAATTCTCGTCGTTTTGTTTCTCCCAACCCTTGCGATGGCCCAAAGTCCGGAGTCGGCTGTCGGTGGAAACAGCAGTTTCTGGGCCGGCGGCGAAATCTCGTCCTTCAATCCTGACTACAGCTGCTCCAGC
>DASZYN010000207.1:0-3916 GCA_035545435.1 Acidobacteriaceae bacterium
GTGGTACCGGTCCCGCTCTTCGTCCTCCGCGCTGAAGGCGCGCACCTCGTCCAGATCCCGCGTGGCCAATTCGAGCTGCCCATCGAGCACATCGACGCGCAGCCGCAGCCGCTTCACCTCCTCGGCCAGTGCGACGATCACCCCCGAAAGAGGATCCTTCACCTGATTGGGATCGGTGATGAGCACGCGCTCGCCGTTCTGATAGACGATGTGTGCCGGTACCCCAACGACCGTCGAGTTCGGCGGCACATCGCGCAGGACCACCGATCCGGCGCCAACTCGCGAGTTTTCCCCAATGCAGATGTTGCCGAGAATTTGCGCATTGCTGCCGACGAAGACGCCGTCGCGCAAGGTCGGATGCCGCTTGCCGCGATCGTGCCCGGTGCCGCCGAGGGTGACACCCTGGTAGAGAGTCACGTCGTCGCCGACGATGGCTGTTTCGCCGATCACCACGCCCGAGCCATGATCGATAAACAGCCGCCGCCCGATCGTTGCGCCGGGGTGAATCTCAATCCCGGTGAGAATTCGTGCCACCTGGGAGAGAAATCGGGCGATCAGCCGCAGATTGGCCCGCCAGAAACCCGAGGTGATTTGCTGCATCCACACCGCATGCAGTCCCGGATAGCACAGCAGCACCATCAGCGCGGAATTGGCCGCAGGATCGCGATCCAGGATCGAACGGATGTCTTCGCGGAGGCGGGCGAACATGGAATCAGCGTATAGCGGTTAGCGGGCAGCGTATAGCGCTTGTCTGCCGGGCACTGACCACGGCCGCCTAGACCTGCACCGGTGCTTCCACGGGCTGGGTCGGCAGCCCCTGCGCCTGATTCCGGAGACTCTCAAACAATACCGACGAAATATAGCGCTCGCCGAAATCCGGAAGCACCACGACGATCAGTTTTCCGGCGTTCTCCTCGCGGCGTGCCACCTGCAGGGCGGCGTGTACGGCGGCTCCGCCGGAGATGCCGACCAGAAGCCCCTCTTCCAGGGGAAGCCGACGCGCCATCGCAATCGCCTCGTCGTTGGAAACCTGCACGACCTCATCGATCAGTTTGGTCTCCAGGATCCGGGGAATAAAGCCTCCGCCGATTCCCTGAATCTTGTGCGGCCCGGGCTTGCCGCCCGAGAGCACTGCGCTGTCAGTTGGCTCCACCGCGACGACACGGAACGATGGCTTACGCGGCTTGATGAACTGGCCCACACCGGTGAGCGTGCCGCCGGTGCCTACGCCGGCTACCAGGATGTCGGCTTGTCCTTCGGTGTCGTTCCAAATCTCCGGCCCCGTCGTGTTGTAGTGGATCTTCGGGTTCGCCGGATTCTCGAATTGCTGCAGCATGTAGCCATCGGGCGTCTGCTCGAGGATTTGTTTCGCTTTGGAGATGGCGCCGTTCATGCCGTTCGGTCCGGGGGTGAGCACGAGTTGTGCGCCAAAGGCGAGCAGCAACACGCGCCGCTCCATGCTCATCGTGTCCGGCATGGTGAGGATCAGCTTGTACCCCTTCACGGCCGCGACGAAGGCAAGGCCGATCCCGGTATTGCCGCTGGTGGGCTCAATCAGAACCGTCTTGCCAGGGTGGATTTTGCCTTCCCGCTCCGCCGCTTCGACCATCGCGAAGCCGATGCGGTCTTTCACGCTGTTGGCCGGGTTTGCGCCTTCCAGTTTGGCCACGACGCGGGCGTGCGCGCCTGCCGTCACGCGGTTCAACTGCACCAGCGGCGTGTTGCCGATCAGATCGACGACGCTATTGGCAATTTTCATCAGTCCACCCTCGACGGAGAAAGTTTTCCAGGCCTTCAGTGTAGATGCACGAGGCGAACTGCGGACTCAGCCGCCCAGCTTTACCAGAGCCGTCGCCGCGCGCAGCCTGCGCTCGAGATGCCGCTCCAGCGCCTGGACAGCGAAGCGGCGAAGATCCGTCGCCCGGGCTGCCGGCCATTCTTCATCCGCGAACCCAGCGATCGGCGAGTGGAAAATCCGGCGCGCGAGGGCCAGGGACTCGGCGGCCAGAATGCGGCTCGACGGCTTTTTATCCTGGCTGCACACCAGTCCGTCGGATTGCAACTGGAACCAAGCCGGCCCGGCGCCGAACGGCTGACCGCAAATCGTGCAGTGCGTCAGAGAGGGCATCCATCCCAGCAGGCGGGTGATCCACAGCGCGAAATACGTAACCGGCATCCAGATGCGGTCCCCTCGGGTGTGATCCAGTACAGCGAGAGTCAGACGGAAGGCCGCCTCGTGGGGATCGTGATCGGGCATCGCCTCTTCGAGGACCTCGGCGTAGAAGGCGAGGGCGGTCGCGCGCAGATAGCTCACCGGATCGGACAGCGGCGACGCAATCACCTCGCAGGCATCGAGCCGGACGAGATCCTGCTTCGGCTTCTCGACATAGGTCGCGGTCACAAAGGTCATGGGCTCCAGCGCCCCACCGAACCGGCGCCGCGATTTGGCCGCTGCCTTGGCCACCCCGCGAATCCGCCCGTTGATCCGCGTAAACAGCGACACGATTTCATCGGCCTCGTGGACGGGCCACTTGCGCAGTACGAGAGCTTCGACCTGGGTCTGGTTCATGCTGCGATCCAAAATCAGATTAGCGTCTGCCCGGAGATCCAGCCTCATGGCCGATGATTCGGCCCGAATTTCCACAGTCGCCGGTTCCGGGAAGGGAACTTTCTCGCTGCCGTGCGCGATACCCTGAATGGAAGCTGCTCAGCCCACTTGTTTGCGCTGTATATCCGGCCTGTCGGCGCGAATCACCGCTGTCCATCAGTCTGATCGCTTACGGGCTGCATCACCGACTCCAATCACGATTCAGAGGAGAAGCATGTCGACCGAATATCGGAATTTCCTGGCGCTTTCATATGAGGAACTGGAAGAGCTGAATCTGAAGGCCAAAGATCAGCGCAGGAAGCGCGTCGCGCCTGACAAGCTTCAGGAAGAGCGACTGAAGTATCTGACCGACCAGAAGGGGATCAAGGCGGTCACCGTGCTCTTTTCCGATCTCGAAGGCCGGCTCCACATGCTGGACTACGACAAGAAGTTCCTGCTGAAGAGCTTCGACAACCTGACCTTTGACGGTTCCTCGATCCGCGGGTTTACCGCGCAGCGGGAGAGCGACCTGCGCCTCGGCATCGACTGGAGCTCATTCTTTTTTGCGCCCGCCGATATCTTCGGCGCCGGCAAAGTACTGGTTTTCGGCGATGTCATCGATAAGGGCGGCACGCCTTATGGCGGAGACACGCGAGGATTGCTCAAGACCTTCGCCAACGAGCAATTCGAGAAAAATGGCTACACGCTGAACGCGGCGAACGAAATCGAAGGCTTTCTCTTTGCTGGGCTCAACGCGGAACGCAATTTCCCCGTCACCGGGAAGTTCGACTACGTGAACACCGGCGGCTACTACCACTCGCTGCCTGGCGATCCGCTGCGGACCTTCATCGATACGGTCGCCGAAGTGCAGCGCGCCATGGGCTTCGAGAACGAGAAGGACCACCCCGAAGTCGCGCCGTCGCAGTTCGAAATCAATTACGGATACGGCGAAGTCATCGCCGCGGCCGACCAGATTCAGATCTACAAGCTGGTCTGCCGGCAGGTTGCGACCAGGCTCGGCATGACCGCGTGCTTCCTGCCCAAGCCGGTTGTCGGGGTTAACGGCAGCGGCATGCACACGAACGTCTCGATCAGCAAAGACGGCAAAAACCTCTTCTGGGATCCGAAAGGCGAGGAGAAGCTCTCCGGGCTGGGTTGGGAATTCGTGGACCGCATCCTGACCCATGGCAACGATATCTGCCTGCTGCTGAACTCCAGCGTCAACGCCTATCGCCGCCTTGATCCACACTTTGAGGCGCCAAACCAGATCAAGGCTTCTGCGGTGGATCGCGGATCGATGATCCGCATTCCCATCGGCAATGAGCGTTC
>DASZYN010000208.1:0-2345 GCA_035545435.1 Acidobacteriaceae bacterium
AGATTGCCCAAGCAATGACGAGGCCCAGCGTGAGGCCGAGGCCGAGCAGCGTCGGCTCTGCGCCGTCGAGAGGGGTGGCCGGTTGAGCCATCTCCTCTTTCGGCGCCCGATACGGATTCTCGTCCATGGCGCCCATTCTACCGGCCGACAGCCGCCCGGTTCCAAGCGTCTGGTCCAGTGCCTTGAGCCACCCGTTGCGCGGCGGTGTTTTCTGATTCTTGGTCAAGAGCTGCCGCGATTTCCTCTCCGATTGAGCCTGCGCGTCCCGTCATGTTAAAGCACAATCGCCCATTTAGCCCCTCCCAGGCATCAAAATGCCCGATCGCATCCTGGAATCCAGCAGCATGTGCTCGCACTGCTAAGCGATAGCTGCCATGCGGGATTTCTTCTTCGGGCAGGTGCCCCATTGCGAAACGAAGGAACCACTCTCCTGACGGCAATTGGCGAACTATGTCGTAATCTGTGGAGCCGTCGGGCACATCGTGCGTCGTCTCCCATTCTTTGTGACGGTGAATCATTTCGAGTGGCCGCGCCCGCATGTTGTCCAGAGCGTTTTGGAGAAGTTTGTCGACACTGTCTAGTACTACAGCGCCTTTTTAATTGATCTTTTACGCTGGCCTGTGGGTCGGGTACAAGAGCAGTCCACGGTACTTGCGGCAGGTGTTGCTCTTTTGCTTGCATGGAGGTAGAGCATGGATGCTCGTGCACTGCGTCGGTTGAAACCCGAGCTGGATTCGTTTCTGGATCGATACGTTCCTTTGTTTGGTCGCGCGGAGAATTACGAACACGCGCGGCGATTCGTACAAGGTTTGCTGGCGGGCGGCGAACGACGCAACGTGGAAAACATCGCCGAGCAGGTATCCGGGGGCGTCGTGCGCACGCTGCAGAAGTTTGTAGCCCAGGGCGTGTGGGAAGATCGAGACGTCCTGTCGGAATTGCGGCGGGATATTGCGTCTCGCTGGGGAGACGAGGAGGCGATCATCAATGTCGATGAGACCGGTTTTCCCAAGAAAGGAACCAAGTCGGTGGGGGTGAAGCGGCAGTACGCCGGGATCCTGGGGCGAACGGACAATTGTCAGGTGGGGGTGTTCCTGAATTATGTGACCCACCAAGGTCATGCGCTGATCGATCGGCGATTGTTTCTCCCCCAGGAGTGGGCTGAGGACGGTGCGCGTCGGCGGGAAGCTGGCGTGCCTGAAGCTGTCGTGTTTCGCACCAAGCCCGAGCTGGCCTTGGAGATGATCCAAGAGGCCGTAAGCGCCGGGGTTCCTTTTCGCTGGGTCGGTGGAGACTGCTTGTACGGCGACAGCCCAAAATTCGTACAAGGGGTGCGGGCCCTCGGCAAGTGGTACGTGCTGGACACGTCGATGGATGCCTACGTTTGGACCACCGCACCCCAACTTCGACCTCCCACAACACACAGCGAACGTGGCGGCCGCCCACGGACGCGCCTGGTGGCGACGAACAAGCCGCAGCCGATTTCGGTCGTGATCGCGACGATCCCTGAAAAGGTCTGGAAACGGATCACGGTTGCTGAAGGCAGCCAAGGTCCGCGCATTTATGAATACACGGAATTAACGGTCTGGTTCTCGGAAGAGGGATCGCCCACCGTAGAACCTGAGCGGTTGTTGGTGCGCCGCTCCGTGGGGCAGGAGGCGGAGATCAAAGTCCAACGCAGCAATGCTCCGCACCACGTCCCCCTGAGTAGATTGGCCCAGGTCGGCGGTTGCCGCTGGACGGTCGAAGAGGACTTCCAGTGTGGCAAAGGCGAGTGCGGATTGGACGAGTATGAGACTCGTGGCTGGCGCGGATGGCACCACCATACGGCTCTGTCGATGCTGGCCCTGTGGTTCCTCGCTCAACAGAAGGAGCGGTTGGGGGAAAAAAGAGCCTCAAATGACCGTACCCGAAGTCCGCGCCCTCTTGCGGCATCTGCTCGACCTGCGCAGGTGGGACGAGCGCGAAATCCTCGCCTGGTCCGCATGGCGGCAGGAACGCAACCGCATCGCCGCTGAGTGCCACGCCAAACGACGAGCCCGAGCCAAGCGTAAAAGATCAATAAAAAGGGCGCTGTAGTACTAGGCGGGTAACCTCATGGATTTTGCATTCGAGCTTGTCGATAGGACCCCCGTCAGTCGCCGATAGGCTGTAAGGTCCCTCTCCTGCCCCGATTGGCGGATGAGCGGATGCGAATCTTGCTCGTAGCGGCGGCGGGCCGCGGCGCCGTCGCCGCTAGAGCAACATCTCTCACGCCGTCGCCTTGCGGGCCGCCTCGCGCAGATAGTCGGGCGCGTGGCTGAGGTGGGAATAGACCTTCGTCACCATCGAGCAGTCGGCATGGCCCA
>DASZYN010000209.1:0-5229 GCA_035545435.1 Acidobacteriaceae bacterium
TCTGCTCTCCGATGTTCGGCTGGCGCTCCATGCCGTGATCCTCATTTTCCGGTGGCTGAGCGGGTGGGTTTTGCGCTGCGTCCGCCTGCGCGTTCTCCCCAGGATACTTTTCCGACAAGGCCATGGATCCTCCTGCCAGAGGAGAGGCCTCGAACCTGATTTGCTGTTGCCTGGATTAATGCAGCAGAGGCTTGATCCGGAACAGCAGGAACACCACCGTGCCGATCAGCGTCAGAAATAACAGCACCAGGAGGATGATTCCCGTCTTGACCAGCGACCGCATCGAACGCACATCCTCAGCCAATTCCGTCACTTCCAGCGCGTTCCGCTCGGTTGCCTCGCGGCTCTTCGTTACTGCTTCTTCGATCCGCTTGATCTCGACCGTCTGGTCCTGCACCGCCAGGCGCAGATCCCGGTGCGAGCTTTCCAGCGCTCCCACGGATTGCCGAACCTCGCTGCGCAACTCCGTCGTCAGTGCAGTCGAGTGCTGGGAGGGACTGCTCATCTCCAGCAGCCGGGCGACATACGGCAAAAACGCCCGCAACTGCAACAGGGCTTTCCACATAGGATTGTGCTCCAGCTCTCTCATCGACGGCAGGCCGAGCGGAACGGTCTCGATGTCGGTCGATTCTTCCATGCTCGCGGCGCCCGGCCGGCCTGGCTTCTGCTGCGCCAGCGCGATCAGCCTGTCCACTGCGGATTGGCCTGCGTTCCGATTCATGAGGGTCCTTCAGTCACTATAGTCAAACCCGCAGTACCCCCTCCATGCTTCTTTCCGGGTGTTAACCATCAGGTACCGGCCCCCAGGCTCGCGGATTCAGGCCGCCGCGCACATCCGCTGCCACCCAAAGTACCGTGCGCGCCACACTCCCGCCGGGCAAACCCCCTGTTGACTGGTGCATAATGGCTGCAGGGGCGCATCTCTCCGCGTGAACCTCCCCAACTCCATCACGATGGGCCGGATTCTCGGGATTCCCGTGCTCATCTGGATGCTGTCCCCGCGCTTTCCCCACGGCAGCTTTCACGGCGAGCAGGAAATCATCGCCTCGCTGTTCTTCATTCTCCTGTCCATCTCCGACGGTGTCGACGGCTACCTGGCCCGCAGCCGCGGCCAGGTCACCACCATGGGCATGCTGCTCGATCCGATTGCCGACAAGTTGATGATCACATCGGCGTACGTCTGCCTGGTGGAGATGAATCCCCACGTTGTGAAGGCGTGGATTGTCGTGGTGGTGATCGGACGCGAATTCCTGGTCAGCGGACTCCGCTCCATCGCCTCCACCGAGGGCTTCACCATCGAAGCCAGCGACGTGGGCAAACTCAAAACCGTCATCCAGATCGTCTCCGTCGTCGCCGCCACCCTCGATCATGGCTGGTACGTCTGGCATTGGGGCTGGTTCATTGTCCCCGTCGATTGGTTCGCGGTGGTCGGCATCTACTACACCGCGGCCGTCTCGATCATTTCCGCGATTGACTACTTCGTGGCCTTCTGGCGCAAGATTGATAAGGCGACTGCAAAACAGCGGAGTCGCGATAATGAATACGTGCTGAGCCGTCGCAAGAAGAACTCCCCAGCGGCCGCGCACAACGCAACGCAACTGTAACAATCACAGCCGGGCCCCCAGGCCCGACAAGCACCAATCACTGCTATCGATATTGGATGGAACGACGCTGCCGGGTCTTTTCGGTCGCGCCGCGCCATCGCAACATCCAGGTTCATCAGGAGCCCAAATGGATCACCCTGTGAAGCCCCCGAACAATCTCCGGAATTCCGAAGCCGAAGAGAAGCAACCAGAAGAGCAGAAACGAGACTCCAGCTTCGGCCGATTCTCGCGGCGCTCCTTCCTCGCTCAACTCGGCGCCGCCGGTGTCGCCGCGACCGCCTCTCCTCTTGCCCACGCTGCTGTCTCCGAAACCGGCGAGGAAGCCGCTTCCGCAGTCCCAGGCGCCGTCCCCGTCACGCTCAACGTCAATGGCAAAGAGCACAAGCTGCGCCTGGAGCCGCGCGTCACCCTGCTCGACGCTCTGCGCGAACACCTCCAGCTCTTCGGGACCAAAAAAGGCTGCGACCACGGCCAGTGCGGCGCCTGCACCGTCCATGTCAACGGCCGCCGCGTGAATTCGTGTCTCAGCTTCGCCGTCATGCACCAGGGCGACAAGATCACCACCATCGAAGGCCTTGCACAGAACGGCCAGCTGCACCCCGTCCAGCAGGCGTTTCTCGATCACGATGGATTCCAGTGCGGCTACTGCACCTCCGGACAAATCATGTCGGGCGCGGCATTGATGCACGAACCCATCGCTGCCGACGACAATGCCGTTCGCGTGGCGATGAGCGGCAACATCTGCCGCTGCGGCGCCTACACCAACATCGTGGCCGCCGTTCAACAGGCTCGCAAATCCACCACCGTCTAGAGGAGGCGTCATGGAAGTCTTTCGCTACACTCCAGCCCGAAGCGTTGACGCCGCCGTGCGCTCCGCTGGCACTTACATCGCGGGCGGCACGACCCTCGTCGACCTGATGAAGCTCAACGTGCTGCAGCCGCAGTCCGTGGTCGACATCAACGGCCTTCCCCTCGACCGCGTCGAAGCCCTGCCCAACGGCGGCCTTCGCATTGGCGCGCTGGTCCGCAACAGCGACCTCGCCAATCACGAAGCGGTGAAGAAGAATTACGCTGTCCTCTCTCAGGCGCTGCTCTCCGGCGCTTCGCCGCAGCTCCGCAACATGGCCACCACTGGTGGCAATCTGCTGCAGAAGACGCGCTGCTACTACTACCGCGACGTCAATTACGCCTGCAACAAGCGCCAGCCCGGCTCCGGCTGCGCCGCGCTCGACGGATTCAACCGCATCCATGCTGTCCTTGGCGGCAGCGACCACTGCGTCGCCACGCATCCTTCCGACATGGCCGTCGCCATGATGGCGCTCGAGGCCACGGTCCACACCCAGGGGCCGAAGGGCGAGCGATCCATCGCACTGGACGAGTTCTACCTCGTGCCCGGCAGCACGCCCGACCGCGAAAACGTCCTCGCGCCCGGCGAGTTGATCACATATGTAACTCTGCCAGCGCTCGCCAGCGGAGCCCGATCCGTTTATCTCAAGCTGCGCGACCGCCAGCAGTATGAATTCGCCCTGGCCTCGTCGGCGCTCGTCATCCATGTGAGCGGCGGACGCATCGAGCGCGCCCGCGTCGCCTTTGGCGGAGTGGGCACGAAGCCCTGGCGTTCTCACGAAGCCGAAAAGGCCCTCGAAGGCCAGCAGGCCACGCCGGAGACCTTCCAGCGTGCGGCCGAGGCTGCAATGACCGGGGCAAAACCCCTCAAATACAACGCATTCAAAATTGAGCTCGCCAAGCGCGCCCTCGTGCGCACGCTCGAAGAAACTACCCAGGCCGCCTGAGGAGACCCAGTATGAGCACTTCCATCATTGGCACTTCCGTGACGCGGGTCGACGGACCCCTCAAAGTGACCGGCAAGGCCGCTTACGCGCTCGACCATCCGCTGGAAAACGTGGCGTGGGGCGTGCCGGTTGCCAGCACGGTGGGGAAAGCAAAAATCACCCGCATCGACTCCAGTGCAGCCGAGCGTATGCCAGGCTTTCTCGCCATTCTGCATCACGGCAATATCGATCCCCTCTTCCGTCCCGCCGGACAGTGGGAGCACAGCCGCGCCAGCGAAGCGCGTCCGCCCTTTGAAGACGACAATGTCTACTACTACGGCCAATATGTAGCGCTCGTGGTTGCAAATACCTTCGAGCAGGCGAAGGCAGCAGCGGACGCCGTCAAGGTGGAGTACGCCGCGCAGAAGCCCTCCGTTTCTTTTGACGACGGACCCACCCCGGACAAGCCGCGTGTCCACTACACCCGCGGCAAGGCGGACCCGGCCTTTGACAGCGCGCCCGTCAAGATCGATGAGACCTATGAAATTTCTACCGAAACCCACAACCCGATGGAGATGCACGCCACCATCGCGGCCTGGGACGGCGATAAGGTCACCCTCTACGAAACCAGCCAGGGCGTGATGAACCACCAGCAGGTCATGTCGGAGATGCTTGGCATCCCTCTCGACCGCATCCTCGTCGTCTCTCCCTTCCAGGGCTCCGGCTTTGGCGGAAAACTATTTCCCTGGCCGCATTCGCTGCTGGCCGCAATCGGCGCGCGCAAAGTCAATCGCCCCGTGAAAGTACAGGTTCCGCGCAGCCTCATGTTCACCACCGTGGGGCACCGCCCCATGACCCGTCAGCGCATGCGCCTCGGCGCCAACCAGGACGGCAAGCTGCTCTCGATCCAGCACGACGTCACACAGCCCACCTCCATGGTCGACACCTACATGGAAGCCTGCACCGGCGTCACCACCATGCTCTACAGCTGCGAGAACGTCACCGCCCAGCAGACGCTGGTCGAGCGCAATCTCGGCACCCCCACCCCGATGCGCGGCCCCGGCATCGTTCCCGGCCTCTTCCCGCTCGAATCGGCCATGGACGAGCTGGCCATCAAGCTCAACATGGACCCGCTCGAGCTGCGCCTGAAGAACTACTCCGAACAGGACGAAAGCTTCTCTCCGGCTCGGCCCTACAGCAGCAAGCGTCTCCGCGAGTGCTACCAGGCCGGCGCCGAAAAATTCGGCTGGTCGAAGCGCAATCCGCAGATCGGCTCGATGAAGAACGGCAATGAGATCCTCGGCTGGGGCATGGCCACGGCCACCTGGCATGCCGGACGCGGCTCCGCCACGGTCCGCGTTCGTCTCAATGCCGATGGCACCGCGCGCGCCACCTGCGCTACCCAGGACATCGGTACGGGAACGTACACCATCTTTGCGCAGATTGTTTCCGAGAAGACCGGCATTCCTCTCGACAAGATCGAAGTGATCCTGGGCAGCACCGATCTGCCGCCCGGCCCCACCTCCGGCGGATCCACGGTGACCGCCACCGTCTCGCCGGCCATTGCCCAGGCCACCCAGGGCGCTGTCGATCGCGTGATCGCCGCCGCGCAGTCCATCCCCAGCTCGCCCTTCCATCCGAACAATCTCCCGGCCGACGATCCCGTCAAGCTGACGATGACGGCTGGCCGCATTCATGCCATGGGCAAGCCACCCGAATCCGGCGTCCCTTTCGGCGAAATCCTCACTGCGGGCAAACTGGCCGCTCTTGAAAACGAAGCGCGCACCGCCCCCGATCCGGCCAAGGCGCACGAATTCTCCACCCACTCTTTCGGCGCTCAGTTCATCGAAGTC
>DASZYN010000210.1:0-4797 GCA_035545435.1 Acidobacteriaceae bacterium
CCTCTCTCCGGTTCCGGCCAGAGCCCGCCGACTGACACGCTCTCGTCCCTGTCGCTCAACTTCGCACCGCAGCAGGTCGGCACCACGAGCACGGCGCAGCCCATCACGCTCACCAACAACGGAGATCAGATTCTCACCGGCATCGCCGTTGCCGCCAGCGGAGACTTCGTCGTCGTCAACAACTGCGGTACGACTCTGCAGGCCCACGCCTCGTGCAGCCTCTCTATCTCTTATGCGCCGACAGTCGCCGGTCCGGAATCTGGAACCGTCACTGTGACAGATAACGTCCGCACGCAGAAAATTACGCTGAGCGGAACAGGAGTCACCCCGCCAGGAGCCTCAGCTCTCCCGGCATCGATCGACTTCGGCGGTTTCGCCGTCGGCACAACCAGCAGCGTGAAAACCATCACCGTCACCAATAATGGCGGCTACGATCTCACCGGCCTCGCCGTATCCATTACTGCCGGCTTCACGACTGCTGCCAACGACTGCCCCAATACTCTGCCTGTTGGCGCTGTCTGCCGGATTGGCGTCACACTGACCCCCATGGCCGCCGGCTCGATCTCCGGTTCCGTCACCGTCACAGCTACAAATTTGCTCAAACCGATTTTGGTCGTCCTCTCCGGCCAGGGTCAGGACTTTGGCCTTGCCGTGAGCGGCTCCTCTGCAGCCATCGTCAACAGCGGCCAGACGGCGACTTATGCCCTCCAGCTCTCCGGACTCAGCGGAATGACCGGAACGGTCGATCTTCGCTGCACGGGAGCGCCGCAAAACTCCACCTGCTCGCTGAACCCCGCCAGCATCGCCGTCTCCAGCGCGAATACCTCCAGCGTCACTGTCACCATCGCCACCGGCATCGCGACCTCCGCCGCCCTGAGGCCATCGCCAGGTAACACGGCCCTTCTCTGGAGTTCATCTGCACGGATGCTAAGTCTTGTTGTCCCCCTCGCCCTGCTTGGCGTTCGTGGCCGGAGGCGTATTCATGGCGCGTTGCTGATGCTCCTCCTCGGCTTTTGTGTTGCAGGTTGTGGCGTAAGCTCCAGCTCCGGAGCCGGCAGTGGTGGAGGCAGTGGTGGAGGGAGTGGCGGCACAGGTGGCGGAGGCGGTGGCAGTTCCACTCCGACCCCTTCCGGAACCTACACGCTCACCGTCACGGGAACGATGTCGAACATCGTCCACACAACCAAGCTGACGCTCACGGTTCAGTAGAGGCGCCGCTGCCTCCCGTAACCCCGCGCGTGTCGCCCGGAAGGCCCTCGCGAAAACGCCCCCCTTACGCGGGGAAGGCCAGGTTCACCCCACAGCAAGAAGCTAAAGCCCGTAGGTCAGGACCTTCAACAGAATTGCTCGCCTCGTGCAGTACCTGAGTGCTGCGTCCATCCCATTCCGGGAAACAGCAGCCACCAGCCCGGTCGGCAGGCTCTGTTCACGAATCTTCGAGACGGTGTGCGTAAGAAATCAACCGCGAAACATTTGCGCTCGACTCCGAGCTGACCCAAAACAAAAAGGCCGCCCCTTTCGGGACGGCCTTTACCGCTGAACGCGATGCGCTCAACGCTGTCTCTTAGTCATGCACCGTATCCACAAACGCCCGCAACTTCCGCGAGCGCGACGGATGCCGCAGCTTGCGCAGCGCCTTGGCTTCGATCTGGCGAATGCGCTCGCGCGTCACCTGGAAGCTCTGTCCCACCTCTTCCAGCGTGTGCTCCGAGCCATCCTCGAGGCCAAACCGCATCTTCACCACACGCTCTTCGCGCGGGGTGAGCGTGCGCAGCACCTGCGAGGTGTATTCCTTCAGGTTTACGCTGATGACCGCATCGGACGGCGACACCGCCTGGCGGTCCTCGATGAAATCGCCGAGGTGCGAATCTTCCTCTTCACCGATCGGCGTCTCCAGCGAAATCGGCTCCTGCGCGATCTTCAGCACCTTGCGCACCTTCGCCACAGGAATATCCATCCGCTTCGCGATCTCTTCCGAGGTCGGCTCGCGTCCCAGCTCCTGCACCAGCTGGCGCGAGGTTCGAATCAGCTTGTTGATCGTTTCGATCATGTGCACCGGGATGCGGATCGTCCTCGCCTGATCCGCAATGGCGCGCGTGATCGCCTGCCGGATCCACCATGTCGCATAGGTCGAGAATTTGTAACCGCGGCGGTACTCAAATTTGTCCACCGCCTTCATCAGGCCGATATTTCCCTCCTGAATCAGGTCCAGAAACTGCAGTCCGCGATTCGTGTATTTCTTCGCGATCGACACCACCAGGCGCAGGTTGGCTTCAATCAGCTCCCGCTTCGCCTGCTCGGCGTCCATATCGCCCTGGATCATCTCGCGCTGCGTCCGCTTCAGCTCCGCGATCGTGACGCCCGCTTCTTCTTCCAGCTTTTCCAGGTCCGTCTTGCAGTTCTTCTGCTGGCGCCGGTACTCCTTCTTCAGCTCTTCGCTGCGGCTCTGCTCAAACTTCGTGTCCAGGGAGCGGATCTGCCGTTCCAGCGTCCGCATCGCCTCGACCGTCTTGTTCACTTTGTCCAGCAGGCGCTTGCGCTCGAGGTTGGTGTACTTCAGCTCGCGCACAATCCGCGATACCAGCACCTTCTCGCGCGCGATGCTCCAGCGCAGCCGGCGATGCTCCTTCGGCTTGGCTTTCTGGTTCACGCCGGCCAGCTTCTCTTCCAGCTGCTGCGCCTTTTTCTGATGCTTCACCAGCGTGTCCACGCGCGTCACCGTCGCGCGCACCCGCGTCTGCACCACTTCTTCGGTCAGCTCCTCATCGTCGAAGATGACCACTTCCTTGATGTTGCGCACGCCGCGCTTCAGGTCTTCGCCCAGCGCCACAATTTCGCGGATCACCACCGGCGACCGCGAAATCGCCTTCAGCACGCGCAGCTGTCCGCGTTCGATCCGCCGCGCAATCTCCACTTCGCCTTCGCGCGTCAACAGCGGTACCGTGCCCATCTCGCGCAGGTACATGCGGACCGGATCGTTTGTCTTTTCGAGCGTCCCCGGCGTCAGGTCCAGCTCAACGTCTTCGCCTTCCTCGCCTTCGAAATCGTCGCGCTCTCCGGGGGTCCCGATCTTCGGACCGCCTTCGAGTATGTCAATGCCCTGTGTGCCAATGGTTGTGATCAGATCGTCGAGATCGTCGGGCGAGTTCATGTCGCCCGGAAGAAGGTCGTTGACCTCGTTGTAGGTCAGGTAGCCCTTCTCCTTCCCGGCATCGATCAGCTTCTGAATATCGGCTTCGTATTTATCTTCAATCGCCAAGCGGATTGGTCCCCCGCGTGAATTTTTGGATCTGCTGTCTCACCTGGAGTGGACGAGGTGCGGCTAGGGCCATCAATGGCATAACCCATAGCGGCTCAATGGCCGCTGGGAATAGGGCGCACGTCTCCCCGGGAGGTCCAGAATACCACGAAACCGGCCTAACTCCGGCCATTGCTGCTATTTCGGGCCTGAACGGCAGTTCGGTCTCGCGTCGTCGGGACAGGATCCTCAATCATTTAGATGTGGAAAACCCAAAATTGTTTCATCACCAGACCAGGAAGAGCCAAACCACCGTACCGTGACCCCCGCCCACCGGTACCGTGACCCGCCCAGACAGTACCGTTACCCCTGCGCACGGGGATTCATAAGCTGCTGATCGTCTTTCGCCAGCCGCTTCTTGCCAGCGCTTCACCCGCGGACCGGTTCTTAGCTAACCGCTTTTCAGCTTCCCCCCGCTGTACCCTAAATCCGAACCCCGTGGCCAACGACTTCGCCCAATCCGTGAAAGAGCAGTCCGACATCGTCAAGATCATCGGCGACTACGTGCGCCTCAGGAAGGCCGGAGCCCAGAACTACACCGGCCTCTGCCCCTTCCACAAGGAAAAGACCCCATCCTTCTCCGTCCACGCCGGCCGCCAGTTCTTCAACTGCTTCGGTTGTCACGAGCACGGCGACGTCTTCACCTTCATCCAGAAAATCGAGAACGTCGGCTTCTTCGAGGCCGTCCGCACGGTCGCCCAGAAGTCCGGCATCCCGCTCCCCAAACGCGAATTCTCCTCGCCTGAAGAAGCCGCCGAGCATCGCCAGCGCGCTAAGCTCCTCGACCTGCACGAAGCCGCCACCGCCTGGTTTGAAGAGCAGCTCCGCGCGCCCGAAGCCGCCACCGCGCGCGAATACCTCAGCGGCCGCGGCCTCACCGCCGACGGCATCGCCAAATTCCGCATCGGCTACGCGCCCGATTCCTTCCGCGCCCTCGGCGAACGCCTGCAGTCCCTCGCCGATCCCGACACCCTCCGCCAGTCCGGCCTCTTCTCCTGGAAGGAACAGGAAGACGGCAGTCCCGGCCCTATCTACTCCCGCTTCCGTAAGCGCATCATGTTCCCCATCGCCAACGAAGCCGGCCGCGTCATCGCCTTCACCGCCCGCACCCTCGAAACCGGCGAGAAGGCGGGCCCCAAATACCTCAACTCGCCGGAAACGCCGCTCTACTCCAAGAGCCACGTCCTCTTCAATCTCGATAAGGCCCGCCAGGCCATCCGCCAGGACGGCGGCGCCATCCTCGTCGAAGGCCAAATGGACTGCATCTCCGTCTTCCTCGCCGGCATCCCCAACGTCATCGCCACCAGCGGCACCGCCTTCACCGAACCCCAGGTCCGCCTGCTTCGCCGCTACGCCACCCGCGTCATCGTCAACTTCGATCCCGACACCGCCGGCGCCAACGCCGCCGAGAAATCCATCGCCCTGCTCGTCGAAGAGGGCTTCGACATCCGTGTGCTCACGCTCGAAGCCGGCCTCGACCCCGACCGCTACATCCGCGA